>NZ_BAAHAP010000071.1:0-7745 GCF_054777495.1 Echinicola sediminis
GGGGCATTTGGCTTACGGGACCGATTACCTTGAAGAGTAATATCCAAATTCACTGAAAACGTTGGGATGGCTGAAAAACGGCTTTGGTGGATTAATTATCAAAAAATTTAAACCCTGAACACAAAAAACGGCTTAAACCAATACCTAAGGGCTTTTGATCAACAAAAGAGGGTAAAGAACAAAATTAAACTTACCGAAGAAGCATGCTGTAAGAGGTTTACCTTTAAATGCTTGCTGGCAAGATAAACATGGTGTTCCACCGTTCTGACCGAAATATTCAATTGGGCTGCGATCTCCTTGTGGCTTAAGCCCTCCAATTTATTGAGCTTAAAAACCTTTCTCTGTACTTGGGGCAACTCTTCCAACAGTGTTTGCGCCGTACGCTCAAGTTCTTGATAGGTCAACCTATCATTGATTTCCATTTCTCCTGACATGGGATCAACGGACAAATCTTCTACGGGTACAAATTTTGTCGCGGTTCTTAACCGGTTGTACAATTGGTTTTTTACCGCTGTAAAAAGGTAACTTTTGAAATTCAACTCGCTCTTCAACTGGCTCCTTCTTTCCCATACTTTGATGAATACTTCCTGAACCGCTTCCTCCGCCTCATCTGTATCCAAAATAAAGGTTCTGGCAAAACCCAAAACCCTGGGTACGTAGCGCCTATAGAGCTCATCAAAAGCATTGAGATCACCCTGCCTAAGTAAGGCAACCAATTCAGGATCCGTATGGTTTCTTAGAAGTCTCATTTCGAACGATATCCTTAAACTTAAAGATAAATCGCTCAGATTAAAACATTACGCAAATATTTTATTTCGATTAATTTCAAAAAAACGCAATCAAGTTTCGAAACTAAAGATTTAAGTTTTTTAATAAATTCTGTTTGACCATCATTTTACAAAAACCAAAAGGCAGCTCCCTTAACTTTACCAATAAAAATTTGTACTATTGGCCTAAACAGGGTTTTCCAGGATTTTTTATTTGACGATGACCTCGATCTCCCACTCATCCGCGGCATCCTCCCCTTTTTGAACAAAAACCATTCGATACAATTCGCTTTCTCCCCAAACTTTCTGTAATCTCGAATCAGTCATATCCCATTGCTCCACACTAAATGACAATTTATCGGAAGGGAATTTTAGCAGAACTGTCTTTTCTCCCTTCTCAGCCAGCTTAACCACCCCTTTTGAGATTTCCTGGGGGATGTCCAAACACATGAAATGCAGTTGTTGCCGCTGCTTCCATGCTTTCAGTGAAAACTTATCCTTAATCTCCAGTTTTTCCCGCTTTCTATCCAATTGGTAAGACCTTTCCCAAAACTTGCACATCGCCTGCTCGGGATATGCTTCACTTATATCAATTTTGAAATCGAGGTTTCTAGCCGTAACGGCAAAGTCCACCTTTTTGGATTTAAAATCATTTCCGTTTTTTTGTGAAACGCCATTGATTTTCGGCAGGTTATGAAAATCCGACTGCATGGTCCAGATATCGTAACGGTCTTTGCTAAACGTCTTTGCTGAATAAGTTTCCACCCCTATATCGATCAATAAGGGCTTGTCCTGATAATACAATATAAATGAACCGACATCATTGTGGTTATGGCTCTCATTGTTGTGTCCTCCTTTGGCCGCAAAAAACAGCCCCTCTTCAGACCTCCCGCCCACTACTTCAGTTTGGGGATACCAGAAGAATTTTTCTTTTGTGGTATTAACCTCAAAGCCCAGCAAGTCCTCATACAGCAATACATTATTCAATGCCCGGTCAAGACTTCCCGACAAGGGGGAATCCTTGAAACCTGTTTGCTCCGATACCTTGGCGGCAAATGCCCTGAGTTGATCGTCTTTGATATAATTCCCATAGCGAAAAATGATCCCCGGGTGAGCTTTCAGCCTTGCAGAAGCATCAGCAAAGTTCACGTAATAATCATCCACAATATGTGCTTTACGGATATAATTGCCCATATTCTGTACCTGCGCTTGATCACCTATATAAACCTTCCCCTCCGTGAGTTGCCGGGAAAGCTCTAAATATTCCATCATCTTCCCCGCCGCATGATCCCAATAAGCGGGGCCTTCTTCACAGGCGCCATCGGTCTTATAGTAGTTGATAAACTGATCTACGGAGCGGGCAGACTTTTCTAACACCTTTCCAAGTCTTTGTGGGTCTTTCTCGACCAGACTGGCCGTAAGCAGCACATTATAATTACACCAGGGATTCCAATTGTTCACAAAAGAAGATTTAAAGCCCATCCACCAGAAATCATCCCTTTCCAAATAGGGTGAGATGATTCTTTCATCCAGTTCCTTTTCTATTCTATTGGCCAGCAGTGGAGAGATCGTTTCAAAGTCAACCTTAAAATAAAAATGGATCCAAGCCAACAGATTAGCCACTTCCCCGGCGCCCAGGTCAATCACCGGCTCTGTGATATCAGGCACCCCTGCACCTGCTTTTTGCGCATTCAAATGAGCGGAAAGCACCCAGGTGGATTGCTCGCAAACAGCCCAGACCCCATCTGCAATGGCATCGATGTATTCCCCTCTCTGCTCGAGCAATTCTGCTAAGACCAAACTTTTCAAGGTGGAAATCCTTTTACTTTGATAAGACTGCATGCGGGTCCGGTCACCATTTCTTACAAAATCTAAATAGGCTGACACAGGAATACTCGGCCAATCGTAGGCTCGCGCTTTTTCAGCATCCGCCTTCATTTCTTCTATTACCGCTGTTGGCAATTGGCTCAGGCTCTCTTTGATTTTAGTCCTATTTGGAAAAACCTGGTCGGGAGACATTTTCCAGGCCTCGTCCGCTTTCAAAGACAACTCCTTTGCGAGCAAATCCCGTTTCTCTTGAGCCTGGCCCAAACCTACAAAAACCACCTGGAGCAGTAAGGTGATCATAAAAAAACCATTTATCCGAAATCTTCTTATTCTAAACATGACAAACTATTTTAAAATCAAAAAAACCAATGCACCTAACCATAACAGGTCTAAACCTCCACCTTTATATTCCCAAAGTCAACTTCTTTTATATTATTGGTTGTGTTGGATTCCGTTACAACCAAAAACCAGAAAAAAGGGAGGAGAAATCTCCCCCCTTTTTTCACTGTTACCAATTGGGATTTTGCTCCAATGCAGGGTTCAGCCCCAGTTCATTTATAGGCAATGGCCACAAATAATCTCTCTCCGGGTCAAAACTCCTGTTTTCTGCCGATTGTAAGACAATGATATTGTCTTCATTCACAACAGGCGTGGCATCTGAGCCAAACTCATCTTCGAAGAAATAATTACCCAATACATCCTTAGGCAACACATTCTCAGCCATTTTCCATCTGATCAAATCCCAGTACCTAAAGCCTTCCAGGGCCAATTCAACCCTGCGCTCTCTCCGGATTTCCATCAGCATATCCAGTCCGTTGGCGGTTGCAAAAGCATTGTCCAACTTGGCAACACCGGCCCTTTCTCTCAACAGATTAATACTTTTGTCCAGTTCTTCATCTGTTATTGAACCATTCAACTCATAAACCGCCTCGGCGTAGTTGAGCAATACCTCGGCATAGCGAATCACCGCATAATCTATATAAGACCTGGAGTTTTGCCAATCTGTCAAATTAGCATATCTCCTGTTAGCGAAGCCTGTACGCTGAAAAGAAAGACTCGGCACATTGAAAGTCGGCTGCGTACCGATATACTCATCTCCTTCTTTATAAAATGTGGCCAACATTCTGGGATCCCTATTTTCAAACACATCCATAATTTTTGCTGGCTGGCTGTACATAGGAGACTTTTCAATGGGCAAACCGTCTGTCATCAAATAGGCATCAGCCAATGCCTTGGTTGGATTAGATGCCCCGGTTTCCAAAGTCCTTTGGCTGGTATGGCTCAAAATGGATTCTGACACGTTCACACCGTACTGTTTGATCAAAATGTTCTCCTTATTTTGAGGACCTTCACCTTCATATTGATAAAGATCAAAATAGGAGGCAAACAAACCATGCTCTTGAGAATCGATACATGCTTCTGCCGCTTCTTTGGCCAAATTCAAATGAGATTGGGGATCCCCGTATCCGTGATACTTCGCTCTTGTTCCCTCAAAAAGGGCGACCCTAGACTTAAAAGCCAAAGCTGTTGTGCTGCTGACCCTACCGTATTCCGCTCCATCCATCTGAGAAGGAAGGTGTAAATTTTCTACCGCCTCATCCAAATCAGCATAAATAACTGCTACTATATCTTCCCTTGCATCTGCTGGAGCATACAGTTTTTCATCATCCTCACTTAGGGATTCCAATATCAAGGGTACATTCCCATAGCGCTGTACCAGACTGAAATAGCCCCAGGCCCTAAAAAATTTTGCCTCAGCAATGTATCGGTCTACAATTGATGCTTCCAC
The DNA here is from genome assembly GCF_054777495.1 of Echinicola sediminis. Classification (NCBI taxonomy): domain Bacteria; kingdom Pseudomonadati; phylum Bacteroidota; class Cytophagia; order Cytophagales; family Cyclobacteriaceae; genus Echinicola; species Echinicola sediminis. Next base: position 4,384 of record NZ_BAAHAP010000071.1, read on the forward strand.
ACCACTCTCTAACGCTCTTGGTGCTTTTTCAATGATATTGTTGGATGCCCGAATCAACCTATAAGGGTCATTATAATCCCCGTCGGTGGCAGGAGCAATCCTTGTTCCGTCACTGATGGAATTGGGAGCTTTGCCAAAGGCATCATCCGACCAAACATCCGAAGTCACTGGCAAACCGGGCAAATAGGTATACAAATAATTGGCCGCCAATTGGAGATCCTTTTCATTTCTCCAAAAAGAGGGATCACTCAATTCTGTTTCCGGTATCCTGTCCACGTCACAACTACTGATACCTAAAATCACTATCAGCAACCCTACAAGTATATTTTTATTTTGATATTTCATGATTTTTGGATTTAGTTTTAGGCCCACAGTTAAAAAGAAAGGTTAATACCCATTGCCACAGTACCAAAGAATGGATAATCCGCCCGTACATTATTGGAGTTTTCGGGATCAAACACTCCATTGAACACGCCCATTTTGGTAAAGGTCAGCACATCCTGGCCCGTGATAAATACTCTTGCCCTATTGATATTTATCCTTTCGGTCACTGATACTGGCAAAGAATAGCCCAATTGGAAATTTTTCAACCTCACATAACTTCCATCCAACACCCATCGGTCTGATGGCAGGTAATTATGGTGGCCATTTAAATAAGGTCTGGGGAAGGCTGCATTGGTATTTTCAGGGGTCCAGTAGTCCTGATGATGCTTCATCGGCATAAACCAAGTCTGGCTCAAAGGCATAAGCATATCCCTTGTCGGCATAAAGCTTCTTTTGCCTACCCCTTGGAAGAAGAGTGACAGATCAAAGTTTTTCCATTGTGCCGAGGCATTCACTCCAAATAGGTAGCGCTGCTGATTGGTTCCCAAAAGAACCAAATCTCCTGAATTTTCGGTAGTACCTCTTCCTACAGTAATTCGATCATCTCCATCCTGATTCACATATTGGATATCACCAGTCCCTGTTCGGTTGTCCTGGAAAGGAGCCCCGTCCACCTGATCTTCTGAACCGAAGTAGCCAGGAACAGTTTCATAACCCCAGATGGTATTCAAAGGATAACCTTCAACCGTATTATTATTACCCGCCTGAATAACCTTTCTCCCAGAGAATTCAATCAATTCATTGTTATTATCTGACAGGTTTAAGCCAAAATTGAAATTAAAATCTTCTCCTATTTGGTCTCGGTACTTAAGCGCAAGTTCCCATCCCCACGATTTCAAAACTCCATTATTTATTCTTGGCGCCCTCACCCCAAAAGTGGCCGGCAATTGCAGCTCCGTGAGCATATTATCATTATGCTTGACGTAATAGTCGAAACTCATTTGCAGTTTGTTCTCCAAAAGCCCCAAATCAAGTCCCCCATTCCAGGTTTCGATCGTCTCCCATGAAAGGCTTGATGACGGCACTGTTCCTTGATAAAAGTAGGTACTACGTGTTTCTTCCGCTCCCAGAACCAACCCAGAACCTCGTGACAGCAAACTCAGGTAATCGTAATAACCTATGATATCACCACCAAGGGCACTTCCCAGTTGTCCCCAGGAACCCCTTAGCTTAAATTCTGAGAAAAAGGGCAAAGCATTACCAAAAAACTCCTCCCTGTGCATGTTCCAGCCGACAGAAGCAGCGGGAAACACCTTGGTCCTCAGCCCTGGTGCCAGCCTGGAGCTTTCATCCATCCTAACGGTACCTTCAAAAAGGAAACGCTCATCAAAGCTATAATTAACCCTTCCAAAAACTGATTGGTTAGCATAAGTACTGATACTTTGATTGGTCACCTTGGTATTATCGTCGCCCAGGTTCAAGGATGGCAAATCATTACTGATAAGGTTGGTGCCCTGTGAATAAAGCCGGGTCCATCTGTAATCCTCCCACTGGTAACCTGTAAGCGCATGGAATTTGTGTTTATCACCTATTTCCAAATCATAATCCACCAGCATCTGGAAACTGATATTGATGGTATTGTCCTGGGTAAGCTGATATCCATTTGGGTTGTTAAGGATATAGGCGGGATTATCCCCTCCTCTATCCCATAGCTCTACGGTTCTTGCAAATCTCTCCCTATCCGTTCGTCTGTATTGACGGCCAAAAATAGATCTAATCGTCAGGCCTTTAACCACATCTTTAAGTGTCCCCGTAAATACCCCGTCAAAATCATTCCTGGTAGAATTATCATAACCTCCCTGGGTCAGGTAAGCGTAGGTATTATTCCCCGAAGACCCTGCTCCTCCAAAAAGCCGTCCATCTTGCATAAAAACTGGAAAACGTTGACGGGCTTGATAAACCTGCTGTAATAGGCCGTATCCTCCTGCGCCCCTGGAAGGGGCCTCGGTATGGTGATTGGCATAAGAGATCCTCGAATCCAACGACAAATGCTTGGTCAACTGCGCCCCCAAATTGAACCGGGCATTGTAACGCTCAAAACTATCCGGACCAATCTTAAACACTCCTTGCTTGTTATAATATCCCAAAGACACCAAATAATTCAGGTTTTCTGAGCCTCCACGTGCACTGAGGTTATGTGTTTGCATGGGAGAAGTTTTCCTTAAAACCTGATCACGTATGCTCTGCTGATTGTAAGTCACCCATTTATTGGGATTGGTCTCACTTGGAACAAACTCCACCCCATCACGGATGTACTGTAACGCCTCATCATTATATTCATTTCCAACGCCGGCATTTGACCTGGCAAGGTTGGAATAAAGCGCCTCATCCAGCAGGCTTAATCTCTCCGGTACATTCAACGCCCATTCTGTCCCTATTTGGTTGGAATATTCAAAAGTGGTCTTTCCTTTTTTCCCCACTTTAGTGGTAACCAAGATGACCCCACCGGCAGCCTGGGCTCCGTAAATAGCGGCTGCGGCAGCATCTTTCAATACAGTTACTGATTCTATATCATTTGGGTTGATGGTCTGAAGTGTAAACAATGGAGCGGGAACTCCATCTACCATCAGCAAGGGGTTTACCGCTCCATTGGCTGAAGTCACCCCCCTTACCTGAATCCCTATGTTCTCATTTCCCGGCTGACCTCCTGTACGGGTGATGTTTAACCCAGGAGTGGTTCCTTGAAGGGCATTGGCCACATTGGCTACGGGCCTATCCTCCAACGCCTTCGAATCAACGGTGGACACAGCACCTGTCAAATTGGCTTTTTTCTGGGTACCATACCCTACCACGACCACTTCCTGTAGATCGGATAAGTCCTCAGACATCATTACCTCTATATTTTCTTTTCCTGCTATGCTGATTTCCTGAGAATCAAAGCCTATAAACGAGAAAACCAATACGGCATCTTCGGATACCTTATCGAAAGAAAATGCACCATCCAGATCGGTCACCGTGACCCTTTGGGTACCTTTCAC
>NZ_BAAHAP010000071.1:7755-28630 GCF_054777495.1 Echinicola sediminis
GGTAAAACCAGTTTGCTTTGGAATCACGACTTCCAATAAGAGGTCAATTCACTCCAGGTATAGGCTCTCCCATATCATCTATTACCCTTCCTGAAACTGTCCGTTCTTCCACCTGAACAACCGCCGCTCTTTCTTGCTTTTTAGGCGCCACATGGATCGTGTTATTCACTTGTGTGAATTTCAAATTATAATCTCTTGAAAGTTCCTCTAGAACTTTTAAAAGAGATCTTTTATGCGCACTGATGGTGATGTTTTTTTCTTTTGAAAGCTGCTCTTCCATAAATGCCACATGAAAGATGGTGCTAGCCTCAATATTCCTGAGGACTTCCACGATACTGGCATCTTTCATTTTCATGGAAACTTTGACATTTTCCAAATCCTGCTGCCTTTTCAGGCCTGCATAGGCATATTGATGTGCAAGGATATTACCATGGCTGATCAGAAAAGCCATTATAAATATCCCTACAAACTTAATTCGAGGATGTAGGTATTTTCTCATATTCAAATGATTCGTGTTTAGAAGGATTACACATTTTTTGGGTTACTGTTTATTAATCTATTTAGCTAAATATCTTTACCTGTTTACCGTTGATTTCAAACTGGAAATCCAATACCGTCGCCATCCCGTACAGCACATTTTCCAGACTTTGGTTATCATATTTACCGGTATACTTTTTCTTCAGATCAATGCCCGGGGACACCTGAATGTCTACCCCGTACCATCTCTCCAACTGTTCAAAAACCTGCTTAAAGGACTGTTCTTCAAATGCCATAATGCCCTCCTTCCATCCCAAATGATAAACCGGGGTAAAGTGGGACTTAATCAATTTGCCGGATTTCAAATCAAGGCATGTCATTTCAGATTGGGTAATTACCTCCGAATATCCTTCGTAGGACTTCACCGCTACCTTGCCGGTAGCCACGGCCACTTCAAAACGGGCGGAATTCGGATAACTCAAAATATCAAAAGAGGTCCCTAATACTTGGATATCCATTTTCTCCGTCCTGACCACAAAAGGAACCTCTTCATTTCTGGTGACCTCAAAAAACGCCTGCCCCTCGAGCCTAACTTCCCTGATGGAGTCGGAAAAAGTATTGGGAAATTCCAGCTTACTGGATGCATTGAGTTTTACTAAGGTTCCATCTGGCAAATAGAAACTTGATTTAGTTCCTTTTTGCGTCTGCTTACTGATCATCTTTTCCATAGAAACCGGAACCTGCTCTGACGGTTGTGGTGCAAACAATCCGAAAAAATTGGCCAAAAGAAGGGCTATCACGACCAAACAAGCGGCCAACATTGTCCCACCGGTCCACTTGCGGTCTGTACTTGTTTCAACATCCACCATTTTTCTCACCTTGCCCTGCTTCTCTGCATACTGCATGATATGGCTTAGTACTTCCTGCTTTTCGTCATTTTCAAGCATATGGTTTCTCTTGGGCTCAATGGCATTCACCACAGCCTTGATATCCTTGAGCACGGGAGCCTTCTCCGGATTGGCCATCACCCATTCTTTCCAATAATGGTCCGATTCTTTATCGGGAGCTATTAACCACTGAATAAAAGCCTCGTTTTCCAGCAGTTCCTTGAATATATCGTCTTTGAAAGCCATATCTTACCAATACTTACTAAGCGTCCTTTGGGGTAGAGAGGGAAAAGGACACAAAACGACCACTCCGATTTTAAGATTTTTTGTAAAAAAATTTCAAATCGAATTGAAAAAGCCTTAAATAGTTTTGCAGCGAAGAAAAAACAAAAAATTATCTCAAGAGATCGATAAGAAGAATACTTTGAAGCAATTGGGACTTATAAGGAGTCAGGGATTCGGAAAGTTTATTTAAGCCCCGATACATCATCGTCCTTACAGTTTTGGCATTGGCCAATCCCATTATTTCGGCTATCTCCTCGTAAGGCAGCCCTTCAAAAAAACGCATCATAATGATCTCCCTTTGCCTTACCGGCAATTCGTTACAATGCTGCTCCAATAGTTTTTTTTGATCAAAGGAAAGTTTGGAATCTATAAAATAGGAATTGGCATCAACGGCTATAAAAAATGCCTCCTCTTCCTCAGGAATCATGTCCACCTCTTTTCTTTCTCTCTTAAGGGCATCAATCATCCTTCTTCTCAAACAGGCAAACAAATAGGCTCTTACTGACTGGGCCTGCCCCAATCTATCACGGTCATCAATCAGCTGAAAAAACATGTCCTGAATGATGTCCTTTACCAGGGACTTATTGCGGGTAAACTGCCTGCCATAATTGTACAAACGATCTATATTTTTGGAATATATTTCAGCTAGCGCCTGATTATCTCCCTCTAAAAATGCTGCCCATTCCTTATTTTCTTGGTCCAATCTTTTAGCTACCTCACTATCATTCATCAATAATAATTTTCGAAATTTTACTAATATTAACCATTTATTAAAGAAAACAAAACGTTAAATGAAAAAACACAAACCAATCACAAACAATTAGCATAAATGTCCCTATATTCGAAACCAGCAATAACTTCATTGCCCATCTCCACTGTTAAAGAAAATATTTTCATTTTCTAGTGGTCTTTTTTTAAAAAAAGCCTCTTTAAATTCAGATAACGAAATCAAATAAAACTACAATAATAAACATACCATCTTTCCCTATGAAAATCAAATACGCATTAACGATCTCCGCATTAGGCGTCGCTACATTTTTCAGCTCCTGTAACCAAAAAGGAAGTACTGAAGAGCAAGTGCAAGAAATCACAAAGACACCTTCCATCAATGCCGATTTCATTAAGAAAAACATTGATTTTTCCGTTGAACAATACAAATATTTAAGCACCCAGATTCCCCAGGACAAACTTCCAAGAACATATATCGCAAAAGAAGACAAGTTCCTGCCTTCTGGTACTGCATGGTGGACCTCTGGCTTCTACCCGGGCACTTTACTTTACCTTTTTGAAATGTCCGGTGACTCCAGCATGCTTGAGCTGGCTCAACAAAAACTAGAAATCCTGGAAAAGGAAAAAGCCAACACTGGCACCCACGACCTGGGCTTTATGCTTTACTGTAGCTTTGGCAATGCCTACAGGATCACGGGCAATGAACATTATAAAGACATAATGCTGGAAGGTGCGGAATCCTTGGCCACGAGGTTCCATCCAGAAACCGGGCTGATCAAATCATGGGACCACGGCAAATGGCATTACCCGGTAATCATAGACAATATGATGAACCTAGAGTTCCTGTTCTGGGCCTCAGAGGCCAGCGGAGACAAAAAATACTATGATATCAACATCTCCCATGCAGACAGCACCATGAAAAACCATTTCAGGGAAGACAATAGCTCCTATCACGTCATCGACTATGATCCGGAAACAGGAAAGGTTGTGGAGAAAAAAACCCACCAGGGAATGGCTGATGACTCGGCTTGGGCAAGAGGCCAGTCTTGGGGACTTTACGGTTATACCGTAATGTACAGGGACACCAAAGACCAAAAATACCTCGAGCAAGCAGAAAAGATTGCTGATTATACCCTTGCCCACCCCAATATGCCCGAAGATCTTGTTCCTTATTGGGACTACAATGCCGCTGCTTCAGACACCACCTACCGTGACGCTTCAGCAGCCGCAATCAATGCTTCTGCATTATTGGAGTTGAGCCGATACACCAAGGATCAAGCTAAATCCAAAACGTACAAAGAAGCGGCCGAAAAAATGCTGATCAGCCTATCTTCTGACAAATACCTGGCTGATTACAAAGGAAACGGAGGTTTCATCCTTGAGCACAGTGTGGGTTCCCTTCCACACAACTCTGAAGTTGACGTTCCGTTGACCTATGCCGATTATTATTATATCGAAGCACTGAAGCGCTACCAAGACTGGTTTTTAAACTAAGCACCGAACTATTTTCCAAAGTGGGCAAAACGCTGATAACGTTTTGCCCACTTTTTTTCTATACCAGACTTAGATACTAAAGCACATCATGAAAAAGCATATCATTCTATTACTGGCCTATCTTAGCTGCTGTTATGTCCATGCCCAAGAAAGCCCCTCCATCATCCCAAGCCCCAGCAACTACGCCAAAGGAGATGGAAGTTTCCTTTTGACCGAAAAAACCGTCATCCAGTTTTCTGATAAAGCCATTCAGGATGAGGCCAATTACCTTCAAACAGAGCTCCTCCGTAAACTTCAGTTCCCCCTGGTGTCCACCCCCTTGGAAGACAACAGCCTCTACAGCATCAAGCTTTCCCTTTCTGCAAAGGAAAAATCAGATTATTCGCTGCAAATTAATAGCAAGGAGATTAACGTAGTTTCCGCTACAGAAGAAGGCATTTTCCATGGAATCACCTCGCTGATCCAACTGATCGAACAGGCTGAAAAAAAAGGTCCCGCTTATGAACTTTCCTCTTGGACCATTAGCGATGCCCCCTTATACCAATGGAGAGGTTTTATGCTGGATGAATCCCGCCATTTCTTTGGAGAGGAAAAGGTCAAAGAGCTTTTGGACTGGATGGCCTATTACAAACTCAACAAATTCCATTGGCACCTAACGGATGCCCCTGGCTGGAGGATAGAAATCAAGAAATACCCAAAACTGACCTTGGTTGGCGGAATAGGCAACCATACCGATCCCCTCGCCCCCGCTCAATATTACACTCAGGAGCAGATCAAAGAAATCGTCAGATATGCAGCAGAAAGGAAAATCGAAGTAATTCCGGAGATCGATATGCCCGGACATGCCACTGCTGCCAATAAAGCCTACCCTGAATACAGCGGGGGAGGCTCCCAAAAATACCCCGATTTTGTTTTCCATCCCGGAAAGACCGCTACTTACCAATACCTTACCGATATTCTAAAGGAAGTCAATGCCCTCTTTCCTAGCCAGATGATCCACTTGGGCGGCGATGAGGTCAGTTTTGGCAATCAAATGTGGAATACCGATCCATTGGTGCAGCAATTGATGAAGAATGAAGGCCTTGACAACTTAAAAGAGGTCGAGGAATATTTCATGAAACGCATGGCCGATTCACTTTTCAACCTTAACAATAAATTGCTGGCCTGGGATGAAATGGCTGATGCGGGATTACCCAATGACAAGAGCATTCTGTTCTGGTGGAGACATGACCAGAAGGGGCAATTCCATAAACTATTGGAAAACAATATCCCTACCGTCATTTGTCCGAGAATCCCCTTTTATTTTGATTTTGTACAGCAGGACAGCGACCAATACGGAAGAAAGTGGGCAGGTGAGTACAATACCTTGGAAACGGTTTATACTTTCGCAGAAGGAAACTATAATGTCCCTGAGTCAAAGAAACACCTGATCTTAGGTGTCCAAGGTGCACTGTGGACAGAAACCGTTACCGATGAGGACCGGCTGGATTACCTGACCTTTCCCAGAATGGCCGCACTTTCTGAATCTGCCTGGACCGCTCCAGAGCAAAAAGATTTTGAAGGATTTACCCAAAGGCTAGAAGGACATTTAAAATTGTATAAAAAGGCCGCCCTCTATTTCTTTGATCCCTTCGACCCTAAAAAACACCCAGAACCGATCATCAGAAATTAGCACTGCTTACCCTACACGATTGGTATTTTAGTGCATTTAGACTAATTTCAACCCCTGTAACGTCTAAAATTATTCGAATAATGAACCGTAGATCATTTGTAAAATACATACCGGCAGTTGGAGCCATTGGCGCCCTGCCGCACACCCTTTCTGCAAGCACTTCCTTGGAAGAGGCACAAACCAACAATCCCAACTCCAGGGCTTACTGGGCAGATACACTTTATAAAATAGCTTCCCCAGTGCTCACCGAGATGAGCCAGGGCAAACTAAGGAAAAACATGCCGGTCGAGCTTCCTCCTAAAGCTTATGGAGGAAGGGAAACAGTAACCCATCTGGAGGCATTGGGCAGAACCTTGGCAGGGGTGGCTCCCTGGCTGGCGCTGCCTGACACCAACGACAAAGAAGGAAAAATGAGGGCCGACTTAAGAGAAAAGGCCTTAAAAAGTATCGCACACAGTGTAGACCCGAATTCTCCCGACTACCTCAACTGGACAAAAGGAGCCCAACCTTTGGTGGACGGTGCATTTCTGGTACATGGTATCATGCGTGCCCCCAACGCCCTTTGGGAACCTCTTCCCGCAAAGGTAAAGGAACAGTTCATCCAGGAAATTAAAAACCAAAAAGAGGCCATTGCGCCTTATTATAATAACTGGCTACTCTTTGGCGCCATGCTGGATGCTTTTTTGCTTTCTGTGGATGCCGGGGGAGACTTTATGAGGATAGATTTTGCCGTCAAAAAGCACGATGAATGGTACGTGGGAGACGGCTGGTACGGGGACGGTCAAAACTTCCACATGGACTACTACAACGGTTATGTTATCCAGCCCATGATGCTCCAAGTATTGAAAGTTGCAGCTTCCAAGAGAAAAAGTTATGAAAAGCTCTACGACACTGTGGGAAAAAGGATGTCCCGATTTGCAGAACAGCAAGAAAGGCTGATCTCTCCTGAAGGCACTTACCCTCCAGTGGGGCGCTCGATCACTTATAGGATCGGTGCCTTCCAGCCTTTGGCAGAAACAGCCCTGCTCAACACCCTTCCCGAAAATGTCTCTCCGGCCCAGGTTAGAAGCGCCATGAGTGCCATTATCCAACGACAGTTTGAGGCAGTAGGCACCTTTGACAAGGATGGCTGGCTGACCATTGGCTTCTGTGGCCACCAACCGGAAATGGGGGACATGTACATTTCCACCGGAAGTCTTTACCTTTGTACACTGGGCTTTTTGCCCCTGGGACTCCCTGCTGATCATGCCTTTTGGACTTCACCAGATGAGGACTGGACCGCTAAAAAGGCTTGGGCAGGGGTCAGCATTAAAGCTGATCACGCCATTTCATTCTAACTCATTGGTCCACCGTCCACTGTCGACGGTGGACCAATAACTAATAACCGAATAACAAATAACCATTCACTCCGTGAAAGTCATCTACACCTTTTTCCTTTTGCCCCTGGCCCTATGCCTCCTTTCCTCAATCCCCCTACAGGCCCAAACCCCGGTAAAAACCGCTTCCCAAAGGACGGAATGGTTTACCGATGCACGCTTTGGCATGTTTATCCACTGGGGGCTATACAGCGCGGCTGAAGGAATCTGGAAAGGAGAACGGCACAGGCACTTCAACAACTATGCGGAATGGATTAAATACAGGAACCGTATTCCTGCCGATCAATATGGGGAATTAGCCAAGCGCTTTGACTGGGAAAATATTGATCCGGAAGAATGGGTGATTTTAGCCAAAAATGCGGGGATGAAATACATCACCATTACCGCCAAGCACCATGATGGGGTGGCCATTTGGAAGTCAAATGTTGATGACTATAACCTTTCCCTACTCGCGGAAACCGACAGGGACATCATTGCAGAACTTGCCAAGGCTTGCAGAAAACATGACATGAAATTGGGTTTCTATTATTCCCATTGGATAGATTGGGCACATCCCTATGCCTGGGACCATAACCTTGAACTCACCGGAAAAGTAACTGATGGGCAGTTTAACCAATATTGGCAACAAAAAGTCATCCCACAATTAAAGGAGCTTTTGACCAATTATGGGGATATTGCCATGCTATGGTTTGACATGTGGATTCCTCATGAAGCGACCATCATCAAAAAAGAACAACTGCTACAGGTAATCCAATTGGTCAGGGAACTCCAGCCCAATTGTCTGATCAATTCCAGACTAGGCCTGCCTGCCAGCCTGGAAGACATTGATTTTGAAACCCTGGGAGACAACCAACTTGGAGCCATCTACAAAAAGCATCCTTGGCAAACCCCTGGCACCATCGCCCACTCTTGGGGTTATAATGCATTGGAAAACCAGTGGAAATCCACCTCTCAGCTCCTTCAGGCATTGATAGGCAATGTCAGCCTAAACGGCAACTTCATGCTCAACATCGGACCTAGGGCTGACGGCAGCTTTCCTTATGAAGGCAGGAGAAGACTCCAGGATATGGGCGATTGGCTGGAAATAAACGGAGAGTCCATTTATCAAAGCGAGGGACTCCCCCTTTCTCCTCATCAGCACGACTGGGGAAAGATCACTGTGAAAGATGGTAAAACCGTATTTCTACATGTATATAACTGGCCCTTGGACAAGGTGCTCCGTCTGTCAGGATTTATAGAAAACCCCAAAAAGGTTTACCTCCTCAAGGACAAGCTAAAGGAAGCCCTCGACTATGAGCGGGTAGGGCCTTATACCCATATCAAACTCCCCCAACTGTCTCCTGATCCTTTTGTACCCGTAATTGCGATGGAATTTGAGCGTGAAATCCGCTTGGATGAAGCAGTGGTATCTGAAGCCACGTTTGGAGGATACTCCCTCAATGCTACCAATAGTCTAACAGTAGAACCAAAGACTGAGACGGTGCCCTTTGACGGGACCAATCCGGCCCATGCCATCATCAAGACCCCTACCTCGATATCTTGGAAGGTATTTATCCCAGATACCGGAGAGTATACCCTTGATCTTTCTTTTAGCAACCAAAGCAATAAAAACGCCCAAGTAAAATTGACCGTAAATGCTCAGGAAAAGAGCATGGTACTCGCCCCAACGGGAAAAGTGGTTGTTGAGCCCAATGAAGCCTATTATACAGATCAGTACCTTGAGGAAAGCATGGGAAAATTCACTTTTGACAAAACGGGCTACTACCAAGTATACCTTTCGCTTGCCCCTCCAAAAGGCGGAGAACTACTGTTAAACTGGCTTTGGCTGGAAAAGTCAAAATAAGCCCATAGGACTTACATTTCATGTAACTATTCCCTACCTTTAAGCAAAAGGTAACACAGGCATGGAATATTTCATTTTAAAAATAGCCCCCTACTTTTGCTTCGTTTTAGGGAACCTGCTGTTGTTTCCCACAACATTAAGCGCCCAGATCCCCACTGGCACGCCGCGCACCGATGAACCGGCTTTGACATTCAATACGACGGCGGACATTATCCTTTACTTGGCCCTACCGCTGCTCGTGATTGTTTTGGGGGTTTTTTGGTGGTTTTTCTACAAAAAACCTAAAATAGAAAAGGAAAAAGAAAAAAGGCAAGGTTAAACCCTGCCTTGTTGGATTGAATCCTCTCTCTTTTATCTTTTTCTTAATACTTCCAATACTTCTTTTAAGCTTTCCTGATCCTTCATATACGGAGCAAGATCAAAAATTTCCACTGTTTTGAAGTCGATAGGATGACTTTCACTCTGCAAGGAAATGTATCCCTCTTTTAACAGCTTTCCATCCTGCTTGATCGCGGGATCTACTGGACCGACATTTCCTCCTCCTATTTGCGGAGCATAATAAGTCATCACAGTATCCCCTTCAACGATATGTTGCACGACAGAATCCGCCAAGACCAAGAAATCTGCAGAAACCCACTGCTCACCATGATAGGTTTTGGATGATGAACTTACACAATGCGGGGTAAACAATTCCCCATCCATGACCACGTTGGTCCCAGGTGTACATAAGTTACTGGTCGTACGGTCATTTTCGCCGTCTCCGCCCAGCAGCTGCCCCTCAATGGAAATCGGAAAATCCTGATCTTTCAACATGGTCTCCGGATCTTGTCCATGAAGCATGGCACCGCTGTTTCGGTGTGCCCAGCCTTCTCCTCCCGGAGCCTGATCGCCTACAAACCGGTATTCCAAATGCAAGAGGTAAGCCGAAAAAGACTGGTCATAAAAAATATGCCCGTATTGCTTATCAAAATCTTCGTATCCATCATAACGTACCTTTAACAAACCATCTTCCACACGGAACGTATTGGCGTAGTTATCTCCTAACTCATGCTTGGAAATCTTTATTTTCCAATTCTCCATATCTTCGCCATTAAACAATGTCTGCCAACCCTGACTAACCATCTCCTGGCTAACCGGCATTTCCTGTTCCTCTTTTTTCCCTTGAGAACAGGACATTAAAAAACCTGCCACCAAAACAGGTAAAAGTAATTTTCTCATTTTGTTATCGTTTGTTTTAGATCAAATAAATCGGCTTTTAACTATAAGCAATTATCCCGGCAGCTTCAAAACTTGCAAACTGGTTACCGCTGATTTGCGCAGAAATATGCAATGTATTCTGAAAGAGCTGAGCATGGCTCAATGAGATTAGCCCACCGGTAATAAAGCCTATAATCATAATCGGCTTCAAAATACGGAATTTATAACATTGCAGAAAACATTAAGGCAATATCGGTGACACCAATCATTTAAAGGCTTATCCAAACGACTCACATTTAGCCCGGACACCATTAAAACTCATTTATCTAAATCACCCTTTCCCTTCTTTTTTATCTAAGAAATTATTGCATCACTTCATGGCCAAACAGGAAGAAGTCCTTTCCCACTAAAGGGAAAGAACACCAAATTCCAAATAAAAGCAGGTCCCCTCCCCCACTTTAGATTCAAAATATATTTTTCCGTTTTGCATTTCGGCAAACTTCTTACTGATCATCAAGCCCAAGCCTGAACCCTTTTGGTATTTATTCGAATTGGATGCTCTATAAAAAGGTTTGAAAATATTTTTCTGGTCTTTGACAGGTATTCCCTCTCCAAAATCCTCTACACAAACCATGAATCTTCCTTCCCGGGAAATCAACTTCACCCGTGGCTTTTGCACTCCTCCACCATATTTAAGGGCGTTTTCCACTAAATTTGAAATTATTTGCCGAGTCAGATCTACATCCAATTCAATTTGTAGGCTTTCAGCTATATCAGCTTGAAATTGGATAAGGTCTTCTTCTATCCAGTTTTCAAGTATCGTTGAAAAAAAACTAAAGGCATTTTTTTGCTTTAACTTTAAGTCCTGAAGACCTAGTTTCATCTTTTCCAAACTTAAGAGGTTCAGCAACAAGGCATTCATTCTGTTTACTTCATTGTCGACCCTAGCAAAATGCTTTTTGAATTTTTCTTTTCCGGGAATTTCATTCCACCGTTTTTGAAGTTCTATATTACAGATCTCCACGCTGGACTTTATGGTGGATAAAGGGGTTTTGAATTCGTGGGAAGTGATGGAAAAGAAATCCAGTTCCTTCCTCTCTTGGGGTGACTCCCTTTTAGAAAAAGTAAGATTGGACACTTTTCTATCGGCTACCTTTTTGGAAACACCTACATAAATCTCCGCATCTCCCTTATTAAAAAACGCTGCATTCACCATTGTTTCAATTGTCAAGGTTTCTCCCGATTTACTTTTCACCTGACACAAATACTTGTCCAACTCACCCTCAGTAGTTTTATCTAATATTTTCGATTTTTCACCCCCTCCTTTACTTTGACACATATCGATAAACTCCTCGGGCTTATACCCCAAAACATTTTCCAGGTTGGGAGAAAAATAAATGGGAGACCAATCTTTATCAAAGACACTAACTACAGCATTAGAAGGATTGACATTTACTCCTTTTACCCGCTTTCCTTTTACTTGCTTTGATTCTTTTTTGTCGGCAACCGGCTTTCTAAAGCAATCTTCTAGTCTTGCTATCATCCCTAGACTGGAGGCTATGGGTTCTAAGAACCTCGTCAGCTCATTGGTCAATACTTCTGTCACATTGAGCATGCCCAATACGATTTCATTCCCCCTACCTATTTCAAGGCCCATCATCGCATAATTGGGAAAGCTTTTATTTTCCCTTATTTCCAGTTCAAGACCAAAAGGATTATTAAAGCGAAATTCGGTCCCCTTAATAGGATCCCTGAATTCCACTTGAAGCAAGTTTTCCAAATACCGGTTTCCTGGAAGGATATCATACCATTCACTGATACATTTCCTGATATCCACTATTTTCCTTTGTGCTGAATCAATAAAGACGACAAACGACACCGCGCATCCTGCTTGTTTTAACATCAACTGCAGAAATTCATCTACGGCCTTAGTAGCATTTCCCTCCCTCAGGTAACTGTTTTGGATTTCGAAAAGGACTTGAAGCGGAACTTCTCCTTCTTGTGTTTTTCCTAAAATAGTAGGATTAAAAAACTGGTGGTAATTCTCCTTCGACATATTGCCTATATAGTTGGTTGAAATAATTTTCACTTTTAAAAATCGCCAAGTATAAAAATTTAAACGATTGAATAATATAGCTTTTTAATTGATTAATTTAAAGTCTGAACTTTCACTTTTTGACAAACGGTAAAAGAGAAATCCTACGCAATTATTGAAAAACCCATAAACCATATTTTTCTAATCAAACAGCTTTTTAGCTACCTTAACCTGAATCATCCCTGAAATCTATAACTATATTCCTAAGACTTAGAGCACAGCAAACCCTCTTGTAAAACTATAAAACAACTTTATATTATTCAATATTTTATTTCCTGAGTCCATCCCTTTATTATTTCGTAACTTTTTTCCTATCGAATTAATCTCAGAACAAACCAAATTATTGTCGGTAAGAAAGGGCGAATGCCCTAATACCTCAAAAAAAAATTCATTTTTTACAATTTTGACCTAATTAATAGTGAAAGGTTGATTTTATTTATTTAATAAAAATACTTTCGCTATATTTTCATTATCTTCATGCTTTGTTTCAGGCTTTCGTTTAAGCTGTTTTTTACCATGGCCGGAAAATGACAAACTAATTTCATTACTCTTGAATGGTATGGTTATTCGATTGAATTGGACCCCCCCTAGGCATCGATCAAATTAACCGCAGCTGAACCAGATCCCGATGCATGGCAAAGCGTAGCACTTTTCGGTCTTATGATTTCAATCCATAATGAAACCAAAAATATTAATTGTTGAAGATAATTTTGAATTAGCGGATAACACCAGGGATTTACTGGAAACAGAGGGTTTTGACGTCTGTGGCATTTTGGATTCTGGAGACAAGGTAGAAGAAATCATGTTTGAAATGCTACCCACGGCGGTACTTTTGGACATCAACCTTTGTGGGGAAATAAATGGCATAGAAGCTGCCCATATCATCAGAAATAAATTTAACATTCCGCTGGTATTCTTCACTTCTTTGTCAGACAAAGACACGCTCGAACAAGCCAAGGAAATCTCTCCTGACGGATACATCCTAAAGCCGTTTACCAGGGACACTTTAATCACCACCCTGACCATTGCCATCAGTAACTTTGACAAAAAAAACTCGAACAAAGTATCCGAACTGATACTTCAAGATAAGTTAATTAAAGGTTCTATCTTCTTTCGGGACAAGGGTTATCTCAAAAAAGTAAACATTCAGGACATCGAGTGGATCAAAGCAGATGGTTCCTACACCCATATTTGCACAGGGGTCGGAACCATTTATACGCTCAGAAATGTCTTGAAGGATGTCATTAGCAAGCTCCCGTCCATGCTGTTTTGCAAAGTAAATAAGGCTTACGTGGTCAACTTGGATAAAATTGACGCCCTAAATTCCAAGGAAATCATTTTAAATGGACAGTCCATTCCTGTAGGGAGAAACTACTACCAGAGCATCCTTTCCAGGATCAATCAAGTCACCCGGTAAGGGGGGTCTACCAAAGCACCTTTATCCTTGAAATGGAATACGGCGTACGAACACAATAAACATAGATCCCAGGATTAAGCATCGGGTGTTCATCCAAGAGAGCATTTGACCAAGCCTCCAAATTCTTTAATTGAGTCCTATAGACTTCCTCTCCCCCACTGTTCAACACATACACTTCAAGGTTTTGAAAACTGTTGCCTGACTCATTATGGATTTTAGGACGAGTCAGGACCGGATTGGGCGATATGGTAAAAGAGTCTGTTCTCCTATTGCCGGAATTCACAATCCGTACGATCTCAGAAACTTCCATTTTTCCATTCTCCAAGAAAGCCTTGATCCTGTAATAATTCGCTCCATTATCAGGATTGCGATCAACATACTCATAATCAAACACCTCCCCACCGGCTTCCCCTCCCCCAACTTCTTCCAATTTCTTCCAATTCAACTCCACAGAAGCCCTTTCCACCTCAAACCTACTAATACTCTGAGAGGAAGATGGAGACCATTTCAACTTATTGCCAAAAGGATATTCCTGTCCTTCAAAAAACCTCCAACCTATGGGCAGAACCCTGAAAATCTGATCCACCAACTCCCCGGTTTTGCAACCATTTTCTCCCTCTGAAAGAAAAAGATAAACATCATCAATTTCCTCTTCCGGCAATAACCCTTCAATTTCCAATGCCCCATCAGGCCTGACCCTATAATTAACCGTATGACTTCCTTTATCAATTGTAGAATTACTGATAACAGGTTCGCCGCTTGTATTAAACGACCAAACAAATTGAGGGTCGTTTAATTCAGAATCCTCCCTTATATTGGGGAGGAGTACCACTTTTTCCCCTTCTCCATATTCCACTTGCTCAGGTTCTGCCTGAAAATCGGTCACATTAGGCATAGGTACTGCCTCTACAGATAGGGCCACCCTCTCTGACTCTATGCCGTTACCGTTACACTCATCGGTGGAAGCGACATAATACGTTACACTTTCATCCACCATGCCTAAATCGAAACTTTCTCCTGAATAAACCAGATTCCCTCCCACAGGAGCATCATACCATTTTACCCGGGAGCCATAATAACTGGAAGGCTCCAAAACCACCTCTGTTCCCTTACAGATGGGCATGGTATTCCCCTCAATATCAAAAGAAGGCTTACCCAGGGTTCTTTCCACCTCATGAATATTGATGGCCTGTCCAATATCCACATCCAATAAGGAGTTCACTTTTATTTCAAAGCGGTCGAAAGCCTCTCCAGGAGATACCGGAAAACTCACCTGCTCTCCATCGGTCAATAAACCTAAAACATCAAGACCGATAAGGCCCAGAAGCTCATCTGACAAAGACCCCAAGTCTTGCTCATATACCATTAAGTCTCCGTTGTAGGCCAAAAAATAGACATTATTAAGCAATTCCAGGTTCAGCAAGGAAGGGTCTCCACTGAGAACTACGTTTAGCTGATCTCCCTCGGCAGAAGGCCCGCTAAAGTGAAAATATTGACTAACACTGCCCAAAACACTCAATAGGCCTGGACTTATGGTTGAAGAGGTGGCGTAATTTCCATCAATGGCATTTCCGGGATCAGAAACACTTGCGTTTCCCAAATCCAAAACATCCAGTCCTATCCCTGAAGCATCATAAGAAACATATTCAGGAAAAAAGCTACACGCTCCGTCATAGTAAAATGCATGATACACGTTTATGGAATTCGATGCCCCTAAAAGCAATGCATCCGTTCTATCGGTGAT
Source organism: Echinicola sediminis (assembly GCF_054777495.1). NCBI lineage: Bacteria > Pseudomonadati > Bacteroidota > Cytophagia > Cytophagales > Cyclobacteriaceae > Echinicola > Echinicola sediminis. The sequence goes on from NZ_BAAHAP010000071.1 coordinate 22,972, forward strand.
GGTGACTCTGTCGAATTCGCTTGGTGCGGTTAAAGCAATATAAAAATCCCCATCCCTTCCCTGTAATATCCTGAATTCATCATCAATCATACTGTCTTTTGAATTCTTCGACATTACTACTGAGTTCCCCAACTTTAAGTCAATTTCAAAGTAATGATTGCCCAAAACCACCGTCCCTAAAAGATCCGCCAATGTCTCCCCAAGCGCCCCACCAAGAAGCGTGTTGAGTATATCATCAGCTCCTCCCATTTTGACATAGACCCTTGTACCTGTCGGCACCGTTGTTTCCCCAAGCGGAAACTCATTGAATTTCAATTCTAATGCTCCTGAATAACGCCCGATTCCTAAAGCCGCCCCCCCATAGGACTCTACCGTAGCAAACTGATCATTATCTTCTGATGCATTTGAAGGAGTCAAAACATGAGAATGCTCTGTAACCTGATCTGCTACTACCATGGTTTGACTTAGGCATACCGTAGTGGACACATTGAACAAAACCACAATAAAAAAAGTCCAAGCCGCTCCTAGAGCAGCTTGACTTATATTCTTCTTTCCCCTGACCACATCAAATAAATGGTGACTAATCCACATTACTCGTGGACCAAAAAATGATTAAAAACATTACTTGATCAATAATCCACGATCGTAAACTCAGTCCTTCTGTTTTGCTGATGTTGCTCCTCCTCACATTCCACTCCATCTTCACAGGCATTGAGCAACCTCGATTCCCCATAACCTTTTGCCACTATCCTTCCACTGGAAATGCCACTTTTGATGATGTAATCCACAGCCGATTGCGCTCGTTTTTCCGACAACAGCTGGTTGTACTTGTCTGCCCCCCTACTATCCGTATGGGAGTTAAGCTCTATTTTCAAGGTTGGGTTGTCGTTGAGCACCTTTACCAGTTTATCCAACTCCTTGGCGGCATCCTCGCGGATTTCCCACTTGTCAAAATCATAATAGATATTCTCTATCTCCAGTGTTTTACCTATTTCAATCTTATCCAAGAATAAATCCCTGCTGATAGTGGTATCTTCAAAAACGCGAATACCTTTCGTACTTATCCCTTTGATCTCAGCAGTAATATAGTCCGTCTTTTTTCCCTCGACGTCGTAGACGGTTTCATCACCAAGAAGAAAACCATACTCCCCATTTTCATCAGTGACATAGTTAAAATTGGTACCCGTCGTACGGTCTATCAGCTCCACTACTGCATTTTCTAGGGGAAGATTGGTTTCTTTATCCCTCACCACCCCTTTCAGGTAGAATTTTGAATCTATCTCCATAATCACGGCATAGATATCATCCAAGCCTTTTCCCCCTGGGCGATCAGAAGAAACGATTCCTCTATCAGGAATTTGCGGATTGATAAAAAAGCCGAAATCATCCCTACTGGAATTGATGGGAGCCCCTAAATTCATTGGTTTCCCCCAAGAATTGCCTAGTCTTTCAGCCTTGTACACATCTAGACCTCCCAATCCGCCCCTACCGTCTGAAGCAAAATAAAGGTTACCATCAGCATCAATAAAAGGGCTTCTTTCTTCACCAGCGGTATTCACGGCCGTTCCTAAATTGACCGGTTCCCCCCAATTGTTCTCCCCTAAATAATTGCTAAAGTAAATATCAGCTTTGCCGGAACCTCCGGGCTGTTCGGATGAAAAATAAAGTCTCTGGTTCTTTTCGTCCCAAAAAGGGTCACTTACCGCATATTCATAGGGATGGTTAAAAGGAACACCCTTATAATCTCCCCACTTCCCATCTACCTTTTCCCGATAAATAATCTGAGGATATAGGGTATAGTTTTTCTTATTGATATTGGAGCGCTTTGCCTTGGCGTCAGGCTTTCCAGCCTTTACCCAAAAAATAAAGTCCTCCACTTCAAAAACAGGGCCGCTATGGTGTGGGCTTTTGTAACCATCTACTTTGTACACACTATCGGAAATGTACCGGTCCCAGTCACCTTTAGCTTCATAGACTTGCAAATAGCCATTTCCTGTCCATCCATAAATATCACTTTTTAGGGCATTATACTTATCCACCTTTAAGTTTCGGGGCAAGCTATCGATCCGATCACTTGCAAAGATGATCTTATCTCCCTTTATCACTCCCGAAAACTCCGAATACTTGGAATTCACCCCTGTGAGGTTCTTTACCTGAACACCTTTAGGGTGATTTAAAATTTCTTTGGCATCCTTTATTGTTTCCAGCATCATATCCGCGGCCTGTAGGTCAATGTCCTCGCCTGACGACTTTTTGTAGGCCAGCAGTTGACTTCTGGCCTCATCAAATTTAGAACTGGAAATCAAACTCTGGGCAAATTTCAACCTGTCATCATTGCTCAGTGCCTCCATTCGATCCAATTTGGCAAACCAGGACTCGGCCAGTTCAAAGTTCCGCATCTGCAAATAGGAATTGGCCAGGCCACTTGCTGTTGCCGCAGACTCCTCCTGCTCCCATGCTTTGGTATAGTGTTCTATAGCCACTGCATAGTTCATCATATCAAACTGTTGACTCCCCTGTTCGTAATTCCTGTTTTTCAAACCAGAACAGGAATAAATCCCTAGCATCAATATTAATAATAAGCTGTATCTGTTCTTCTTCATTGCTTCCTTCAATTAAAAATATCGTGGAGAAACTAACCGCACCCGCTTGGGAGGGAATGTATACCCGATGGAAAAATCATGGGTAGAAAAGGCCTTTGCACTAAATCCTGAGATATTGTGATCATAGGCATAGCCTACTCTTAATCGGTCATTGACATAAAGTTCAACCAAGCCCACAATAGAAGCCGGTCTTTTTTCATCTTGATCCCTGAATTCCTCCCCCTGAAGGTTTACCGAAGACCGGTAAGAAGCCCCTAACCAAAGTCTTTCTCCAAGCAAAAATGAGGTATTGAGATCCAACCTGGAAGGACCTGCAAAATCATCCACGTATAAAACAGAGGGCTTGATGGCAAGGTTATAAGATACATCGATGATGGTCCCTACTGTCAGGTAAATATTTGAATTGGGCTGAACCAACACTGCTCCTTTGTCCAAATTAAACTTGGATGAGAACATATTATCTACCGAGGCTCCAGCAAAAAAGTAGGGATTGTAATAATAGAATCCAGCCCTCAAATCCGGATAAAAGGCTTGCTCCTCGTTTCCTGCTATGACAGGATCATTGGGATCAGAGGGATTGAGCATGCTGCCATCCAGCTTGGAGTTTACCAAACCGGCTCCAAGCCCAAAACTTACATAGCCTTCATAGCCCACCCTCAAATGATAGGCAAAGTTGGCATAAGCCCCTGTGGTCTTTTGGGCCCCAAGACGGTCCACCATGATATGCCCACCGACACCCATGTTGGTGTCGGTAATCAAGCCATCACCAGAAAGGGCAAAGGTCTCCGGGCTTCCCTGTACATCTGTCCATTGTTTTCGGTAATAGCTCTGGAGATAAACCTGTTGTTTATACCCCGCATAAGCGGGGTTTATAAACAAGGGGTTAAACATGTACTGACTAAAAACCGGGGCTTGCTGAGCATGGAGGTCAAGACACCCCAAAAACATTCCCAAAGCGATTATGATGTATTTAAAACTCTTCATCGTTTCCTTATCTTAGTATGGTTACATATCCTGTAAACTGTATTTCCCTTCCTGATTCAGGATCCCTAATTGTCAACCTATAGTAATAAGTGCCCTCATTCAATGAACCTCCATCCCAATCATTTTGGTAGTTCCTGGATTTATAGACCTCTCCTCCCCATCTGTTGACAACGATTACTTCATTGTCCGGATAGAGTTCGGTCAGCCCTTCAATTTCCCAGGTATCGTTTTTACCATCACCGTTCGGGGTAAACACATTCGGAATGTTGACCGCCAATTGATTATGGGACACTGTGTCTGAATTATCAGCCTCAAACAGATCTTCCTGACCAGGAATTTCTACTTGTGCCGAGTTGGTCATCAGACCTCCCTTTTCTGCTTTCACTTTCAGGGTAATTACCACCTCTTCATCAGCTCCAATTTCAGGGATTACAAAAGTGATTTCACCTGTGCTCTCATCGTAACTTTCTTGGATATCGCCGGATGCATCAGAAGCAAGATATTCGACACCTTCAGGCAAATAATTGGTGACAACAGCATTCCTTCCAGGTATAGCGGATTTGTTGCTAATGATCAATTGATAAGTAAACTCATCACCAACCTCTACCATTGGATCGGAAACCTTAAGCTTAATGGACAAGTTTACATCACCAGAAGTAACTGGAATCGGATCGGTCTCATCTTCATCTGGAGGAGAATTATCCCCCGTCACCTCTACTCTGTTAATGACTCCGGCATTCTCTTCAACAGCCATCACAGTCACGGTAAACAGTACACTTTGACCTGCTGCAACCTGAGGCACCTGCCATCTCACTGTATTGCCTGTGACCGTTCCTCCATTCGATGTAGATATTACCTGAAGGGAAGCTGGTACTTCATCAACAACCTCCACATTCGCAGCAGTCACTACCCCGTTATTGCTCACCGTAATGGTATATTCAAACATCTCCCCTACAATAGCCGTCGTCACATCTGCTACTTTTTCCACTTCCAGTTCTGCACAATCAGACACTCTCACTGCTAACCTTCCTACACTCTCACAGCCTGTGGCCAAATCCACCATTGCGGCATAATAGGTGGCGCCTGGAATCAATTCAGTTGACTCACTTAAACGATTTCCTCCCACAGAGGAATCATACCAAACGACACTGCTTTCATTAACCTGTAAATCAGCAACTGTAGCACCGGAAACTTTGCAGAATCCTTGCTCATTATCATTGGTTGTTGGAGTTGGCAGGCTAGTTACCGTCACCGTCACTTCTTTCGCTTCCCCGGCATTGTTCTCGCAGACTCCATCGCCGCTAACGGTTACATAGTAGGTGCTCGTTGCTGTCGGCATTACATCCGTACTGCCCAATACCGTTGTCAGAGAGGCATCGCTGTACCAGGTAAACACCGGATTGGTTACCGTACTGCTGCTCGCACTCAGGCTGAAGGTATCACCTGTGCAGATCGTTCCGCCTGTGGATTCTATATCCGCGGCCGTGCCTTTGCGGTCTACTGTAACAGTTACCACTTTCGCGTCTCCGGCATTGTTCTCGCAGACTCCGTCGCCGCTTACCGTTACATAGTAGGTAGTCGTTGATGTTGGCATTACATCAGTACCAGCCAATACCGTTGTCAGAGAAGCATCGCTGTACCAGGTGAATACAGGGTTCGTTACCGTACTGCTGCTCGCTCTCAGGCTGAAGGTATCACCCTCGCAGATCGTCCCGCCAGTGGATTCAATATCCGCGGCCGTACCTTTGCGGTCCACAACCACCGTCACTTCTTTCGCGTCGCCGGCATTGTTCTCACAGACTCCGTCACCGCTTACCGTTACATAGTAGGTGGTCGTTGATGCTGGCATTACATCTGTACTGCCCAATACCGTTGTCAGAGAAGCATCGCTGTACCAGGTGAACACAGGATTCGTTACCGTACTGCTGCTCGCGCTCAGGCTGAAGGTATCTCCCTCGCAGATCGTCCCGCCTGTGGATTCTATATCCGCCGCCGTGCCTTTGCGGTCTACTGTAACAGTTACCACTTTCGCGTCCCCTGCATTGTTCTCGCAGACTCCGTCGCCGCTTACC
>NZ_BAAHAP010000072.1:0-28048 GCF_054777495.1 Echinicola sediminis
GTGAATGTAAAATTATCATAAGATATAACATTTGAGACATTAGTGAAAGCTGCTTAGAACAAGCAGCTTTTTTTTATATCCTCCCCCAAGCTTTCTGCGGGTCATAAGTGATTTTCCCGGAATTGATTTCCAGCGGAGAGCTGATATTATTGTGATAAAGCTGGCCCGTCCCCAAGCCTTGGGGCAGTTTTGTTGCATACAATGAGGTCAGCTGGGCAATGGCATTAAGTCCGATATTGCTTTCCAGGGCAGAAGTCATCCACCAACCGATCCCCAATTCCTCGGCCAGGGATATCCACTCTTTCGTATCCCGGATTCCCCCCACTAATGTTGGCTTTAGAATAATATAAGCAGGCGCAATAGTCCTTAATAGCTGCCCCCTTCTTTCAAGCGAACCTACTCCTATCAGTTCTTCATCAAGTGCAATATCCAAAGGGCTTTCTTCGCATAGCTTGGCCATTTCTTCTACTTGCCCGGCCTTGATCGGCTGTTCAATGCTATGGAGCTCAAGCTCCGCGAGTCGTTTTAATTTCACCAAAGCTTCCTCAGGAGAAAAAGCCCCGTTGGCATCCACCCTCAAAGTGATCTCATCAGCGGTAAATCGCTCCCTTATCTTTTCCAAAAGCCGTATCTCCTGCTCAAAGTCTATGGCTCCTATTTTCATCTTGATACAGGTAAAACCCGCAGCCAACTTCTCCTCTATCTGACGGCTCATAAAATCAGCCTCTCCCATCCAAATCAACCCGTTGATGGGAATTGCTTCCTTGCTGGAATAAAAGTCATTTTCCAAGATCATCCGATTGCCTCCATAATACAAATCAAGCAGGGCTGTTTCCAATGCAAACCGGACGCTGGGATGGCTGTCAGCCACAAAAGTTGAACAAAAGTTCAGGATATCCACTTCAGACCAGGGGATCTCCTCTAACCTCAAACGATCGAGATAGTCTTCCAAAACACTTTCAAAATCCGGGATATCATCCAGACTTAATTTGGGCAGCGGCCCTGCTTCCCCCAGCCCCTCTGCAGACTCATCTCCTTGAATCCTGAGCCCCACAAAAAAAGAATCCTTAGACCTCAACACCCCTCTGGAAGTTCCTGCATCAAACTTAAAATCCAGGCGATGCTTCACCACTCTCCCCTGCACCCTGACGGTATTTAACTTAATTTTGTTCATCTCCTATAGCTAAACGCTTATATTTGCATTCTCAAAGGACAAAACTAAAGGAAAAGTCCTGAAAATTGTCCCTAAGAATGAAATAACAACTGCGAGAAGCTAAATACCTTATGGAGGCCAAGCCGGACATTAAATTATCGGATTATCAGTACGAATTACCGGAAGAGAGAATTGCCAAATTTCCCTTGGAAAAGAGAGACCAGTCCAAACTGTTGCATTTTGAAACCGGACAGATCAGGCACTTCCATTTCTACGATCTCCCTGATTTACTTCCGCAAGACTCCTTGATGGTCTTCAACAACACCAAAGTCATTCCTGCCAGGTTGATTTTTCAGCGGCCCACAGGTGCCAAAATCGAAATCTTTCTACTCCAGCCCATAGCTCCCGGCACGGTAATCAATGAAATCATGGTTCACCAGGGCCCCGTGACCTGGCAAGCCATGGTAGGTAACTTAAAAAAGTGGAAAGAGGATGAAGTCCTTGAAAGAGCCATCACCATTGATGGGCGAGAATTATCCGTGAAAGCACGCCTCGTGGATAGGGAATCCCGATCCGTACAGATTTCGTGGAAAAACCAGCAGGTCCCTTTTGCCGCTATAGTAGAGGCCTTTGGAGAAGTCCCTCTCCCTCCCTATCTCAACAGAAAAGCTACCTCCGAGGACAAACCCCGCTATCAGACCGTCTACTCCCAAAAAGAAGGGGCCGTTGCCGCCCCAACAGCCGGACTGCACTTTACCGATGCCATTCTCGAAAACCTTTCCCAAAAAGGAATCAAAACAGATTACCTTACCCTACACGTGGGAGCAGGCACCTTCCAGCCTATCAAAGACGAAAACATTGTGAACCACCCCATGCACAGCGAACAGGTGGTCATCCGTAAGGAAAACATCCTTAACTTTCTTCATCACAAAGGAAATATCATCGCAGTAGGAACTACCTCCATGCGCTCTCTGGAAAGCATTTACTGGTACGGCGTAAAAATCTTAAATGAAGAGAACAAGGAATTTTCAATACCTAAACTGTATCCTTACCAGCAACACCGCGTAACAGCCGATCTACAAAAAAGCTTTGAGGCTATCTTGGAGCATATGGAAAATGAACAGGTGGATGAAATCACTGGAAGTACTGAAATTTTCATAATGCCAGGTTATGAGTTCAAAGTTTGTAATGGACTTCTTACTAATTTCCATCAGCCCGGTTCCACCCTCATCCTTCTAGTCGCAGCTTTTACCAAAAACAGCTGGAAAGAAATATACAAAGAGGCCCTGTCTCAAGAATACCGATTCTTGAGCTACGGTGACAGCAGTTTGCTTTGGCACAATAAAAAAGCCGTTTTTGGCTAAGCCCCTGTTCCGAGTTTGTTGATTCCATGGATCAGCTTCTGGTAATAAGTCCTCCCTACCGGAACCTTTTCCCCGTCTATAGACACTTCTTTAGGTGAAATAGTCGTGATCCTATCCAGTCTTACCAGATAGGATTTATGGATGCGCACAAACTCATCCTCCGGTAAAATAGCCTCGAACTCCTTAAGAATGTTTCTCAAAGAATAAACTTTCTCTTTGGATACCAGGGTGGTATAGTTACCATCCCCCTTTAGCCACAAGATATTCTTAAACCTCACCCTTCTCAAACAGCCTTTATCCCGTACGAAGAGTGCGTCCTTGATCAAAAGTTCATCGTTTTCCGAATAGTGGTTCTCAAGCTTTGAGTCTTTTTTGTTCATTGCCATCCCATGATGTAATATCGTTTCTCCCATGGTTTATCTTATTTTATCTTGGAGACGTTCAGTAAAACCATAATACAAATACATTTATCCGTACATTTTTTTCACATAAAAAAAGAAACCCGCCAATAAACTAAAATGGCACAAGTTCTCCTCTCAATATTGTGGCAAAAATTATAAGCCTGTTACAGATACAAGCCACCTTAATTACTCACTTATATAAATATAAAAATAATATACATATTTATGTATATAAAAATCATTTTTTTAAATAAATACATAAAAAATAAAGCAAGAAAGCCTGGCAAGGTTTTATCCCTACCAGGCTTCTCAACACCAACTAAACCAAAAATCAATTATTTTTCTGATACTGGTATTCCAGTTTCTTCAAAGTAGATTTACCATAGGCAATTTTTGTAATGACCACGTAAAGCACAGGGACAATGAAAATAGCCAGGAAAGTCGCTGCCAACATCCCTCCAATCACTGTCCAGCCAATGGTCTGCCTTGCTACTGCCCCAGCACCATTGGACAAGGCCAAAGGAACCACCCCAAGGATGAAAGCCAAAGAAGTCATCACAATGGGCCTCAACCGGAGCTTTACCGCTTCAATGGTCGCTGCCAAAATCGGCATGCCCTTATCTACCCGTTCCTTGGCAAATTCCACAATCAGGATGGCATTTTTTGCCGCCAAGCCTATCAAGGTCACCAAGCCAATCTGCGCATAAACGTTATTGTCCAACTTTGGCAGGAAAGTCAAGGCCAAAATAGCCCCAAACGCCCCCAAAGGAAGGGCCAGCAAAATGGAAAAAGGAACCGACCAGCTCTCATACAAGGCCGCAAGCAGCAATGAAACCAGGATAATGGCAAGGGTAAAGATCAGTATTGTCGTGTTCCCAGAGGCCAATTCCTCCCTACTCAAACCGGAGAAATCATAGCCATATCCTGCGGGCAGTACCTGTGCAGCCACTTCTTCCAGCGCTTGCAGTGCCTGCCCACTACTATAGCCCGGAGCCGCATTGCCATTCACCTCAGTGGCCCTGAAAAGGTTGTAGTGATTAATGACTGGTGCATTTTCCACTACATCATAATCCACTAAAGCCCCCAAGGGAACGGACTCCCCATTACTGTTCATCACGTAATATTGTTCCAGATCAGCCATGTCCATTCTGTAGGCCGTATCTGCCTGCGCCACTACGCGGAAGTTTCTTCCATACCTGGTAAAATCATTGATATAAGAACTTCCCATATAGGTGGACATGGTAGAGAAAACATCCGAAACCGCCACCCCTAGCTTCTTGGACTTCTCCCGGTCCACCGTTACGTGATACCCGGGGGTCTTGGCGGTAAAGAAGCTATAGGCCATAGCAATTTCAGGCCGCTGATTGGCGGCAGCCACAAACTGCCCAAGCACCTCCTCAAACTCCTTCACATCTCCTCCTGCCCGCTGCTCAAGCATAAAGCTAAAACCGCCCGTTTGCCCCAGACCTGGAATCGCCGGCGGCGGCACCACGATGATATTGGCTTCCTTGATGGCTGAGAATTTCTGGTTCAGCTGCCCCATCAATCCATAAAGCTGCTGTGAAGCTTCCACTCTTTCTCCCCAAGGTTCCATCTGCACGAAAAAGGTACCACTGTTTGGTTTAAAAGAGAAGTTGATGGCATTCAAACCGCCAATACCGGTAACATTTTGGATACCGTCCGTGCTCGTGATCATCTCCACCATCTCGTCCATGATCGCCCTGGTTCTTGTGGAAGAAGAGCTCTCCGGCAGTTCAAGTGAAATAAACAAACGACCTTCGTCCTCGGTAGGAAGGAAGCCGGTTGGCTTTGCCTGGAACAGGCCAAAGGTCCCTGCGTACAAACAAGCCAAAAGGATCAATACCAGCGGGGTGGCCTTGATGCTTTTTTTCACCCCATTTCCATAGGAATCCGTCACTCTGGCAAACCAAGTATTGAACTTGTAGAAGAATTTGTTGATTCCCCTTGAGTTTTCGTCAATTTCCATGGGTTTCAACAGCAGGCTACAAAGCGCAGGCGTCAAGGTCAAAGCCACAAAGGCCGAAATAAGCACCGATATCGCAATGGTGATCGCAAACTGCTGGTACATCCTGCCGACAATCCCCGGAATGAAGCCCACTGGAATAAAGACGGCTGCCAAGATCAGGGCTATCGCAATTACCGGCGCAGTGATGTCCTTCATCGCTTTCATCGTAGCCTCTCGGGCGGATATTTTTTGTGTATCAATATAATGCTGCGCTGCTTCCACCACCACAATAGCATCATCCACCACAATCCCGATAGCCAATACAAAACCAAACATCGTCAGTGTATTGATGGTAAATCCTAGCGGTATAAAGAAAATAAATGTACCGACAATAGAGACCGGAATGGCCAGAATCGGAATCAGCGTGGCTCTCCAGTTCTGAAGGAAGAGGAACACCACCACAATCACCAGGATAAGCGCTTCAGCTAATGTATGCAATACCTCATCAATGGAGACCTGAACTACTGAAACTGACTCAAAGGGCACGATATAATCCATATCTGCAGGAAAAGTCGTCTTCATTTCATCCAGGGCCTCGTAAATTCCCTCTGCAGTATCGATGGCATTGCTGCCTGGAGCCTGATACACCAACAGCACGGCAGCAGGGTGACCATTTACCGTAGAATACCTACCATAGTCAAATTCCCCAAACTCTATTCTTGCCACATCTTTAAGGTATACCAGCTTGCCATCAACAGGATCTGTTCTCACAATAATATCCTCAAACTCCTCCCCTCTTTCCAATCTTCCGTTTACAGTAATCGCGTATTCAAATGCCTGAGAAGTCAGCTGGGGCATCCCCCCGACCGTTCCCGCCGCTACCTGAAGATTTTGCTCCTGAATGGCGGCAGTGACTTCTTTGGTAGAAATATTGTACTGGGCCATCTTATCCGGCTTCAACCAGATCCGCATACTGAAGTCCTGCCCGATAGCACGGATATCCCCTACACCTTTCACCCTGAGCAAGGCATCCTTTACGAAGATATTGCTGTAGTTGGATAAAAACTTGGTATCGTGTGTTCCTTCTGGGGAATACATACTGATCACCATCATGATACTGGGGTTTCTCTTCCTCACGGTCACCCCCAGTCGCTTAACCGCCTCTGGTAAAGTAGGCTCTGCAATACTCACCCTGTTCTGCACATCCAAGGTAGCAATATCAATGTCCGTTCCCACATCAAAGGTCACATCCATGTTCATCTGACCGGTACTGGTATTGGTACTCTTGATATAGGACATTCCCGGAGTACCGTTTACCTGCGTCTCTATAGGGGTGGCCACTGTTTGCTCGACAGTCTGGGCATCTGCCCCCGTATAATTGGCAGATACAGAGACCACCGGCGGAGTAATATCCGGATATTGCGTTACCGGTAAATTGAGTATGGATATGGCCCCTACCAACAAAATAACAATAGAGATCACCATCGCCGTAACCGGACGTTTAATAAATACTTCTGATATCATAAAATTATCTTACTTTGACGTTAATAAAGCTGGTTTAGCCGTCAATCTTCACTTTGGCTCCCTCACGTAGTTTCTGTATGCCTTCGGTCACGATAACCTGGCCTGGCTTAAGTCCCTCTCTGACCACAATGTCTGCTCCTGCCTTTGAGCCCAACTTGACATTCTGTTGATGAACAGTATTCCCTTCATCCACCACATACACAAAATACTCGCCCATTTGCTCGGTTACCGCTTTGAAAGGAATGGTAAGCTGCTCGCCAATATCCTGGTTCAGGACTTTTAGGTTTACCGTCATACCTGCAATAAGCTCCCTTTCTGGATTGGGGAATTTCACCCTCATATTAATGGTTCCTGACCGCCTTCCGACGGCCCTGTCAATGGTCGTCAATTCCCCATAATGGGCATAAAGGTCTTTCTGCCCAAACCGGATAGAGAAAGTGGAGTCAGGCAGCTCTTCATTATTAAGCATTCTGCTAAATCGACGGATGTCCTTTTCGTTGACCACAAAATCCACTAAAACAGGATCATCTGAAGACAAACTATTCAAGAGGCTCTGCCCTTGGGACACCTGGGCACCCAACCTAACCTGCGAAATACCGACTGTTCCGGCAAATGGTGCCGTTATCAATGAGTAGTTATAGTCTGTTGCTGTGCTTCGTACTTGGGCCTCTGCAGCAGCCACCTGGGATTCTGCCGTAAGAATATCCGCTTGGGCATAATCCAACTGTTGTTTCGCTATGGCCTCCTGCTTGTCCAGCGCTTCATACCTCTCCAGGTCCTTCCTTACCCGCTCCAAATTGGCTTTGGCACTTTTCAGATTGGCCTTGGCCTGCTCATAGGCAGCTTGATACTTGCTTCTATCTATTTCATACAGCTTCTGTCCCTTTTTCACCTGCTGCCCGTCTTTGACAAATATTTGGGTAATGTACCCGCTGACCTGAGGCCTGATTTCAATTTCATTCAAAGGAACCACTGTGCCTGGATAGGTATCCAGTCCCGTCACATGGGCCATGCTGACTTTAGTAGCCCTCACCGATACCGCCTGTGGCTGGTCCCGCTGTGTGGTAGCTTCAGTTCCGCAAGAGCTAACAGCTCCGGCGATTCCAGCAACAAAAATTATCCACAAAAACTTTTTCATTTCCCGATTGATTATATTCTGTTTAGTTGATTTTAATATTACCCAATGCCCTGTCCAGGTCGATCTTACTGGCCAATAAATTGTACATGGCATTGTAATGGTTCAGTTGTGATGTTCTAAGCTCGGTTTCTGCTACGATAAGATCTACATAGGCTTTGATCCCCTCATCGTATTGCAGTTTGATGATATTGTACACCTCCTCGGCCATTTCCATATTCTCTTTTACTGTTTTCCATTCATACAGGTCACTTTTATAATTGGCCAAAGCGGATTCATATTCCGTATTGATCTGCTTCTCTAAGTTTTGCTTCTGAACAAAAACCTTTTCTTGCTGTAGCTCTGCAACCTTTATATCCTGATGCCTTTTTCCTCCCTGGAAAATCGGCAGGGAAAGTGTCAACCCTATGGAAGACTTGGGGTAACTCAGGTTGTACAACTCCGAAAAGGCATCGTTGAAATACAACCAGTTGTAATTATAATTAGCCGACAGGCTGGGCAGGTAAGCCCACTTTTGAAAACCGGCATTAAGTTGGGCAAGGCTCTCCTCGGTTTTGATCTGTTGGTATTCTATTCTGTTTTGAGCCACCATATTCTGGGTGGTGTCGGCAAAAACGGTACTTTCCATGGCTTGATAATCATAGCTCAGGGACAGGCCTTCGCCAGTAGGATACCCCATCAGCTGCTTCAGAAAAGCCAGTTTTGCCTTGACACTTTCCTCCGCCCTTCTTCTGTCACTCTTGGTATTGGATAAGGTGATGGCCGCTCGCTGATAGTCAGTTTTGTCCACTACACCGGATTCAAAACGGCTTTTGGCATCTTTATACTGTTTTTGTTGACGCAGCAGATTTTCATCCAGGATCTTCAGCTGTTCGTAAGTAAGCAGAATGTCATAATAGGACTTACTGACATCCACAATGGTGGCGATCTCCACATTGACCTTGTTCTGATCGTACTGCTGTTTAATGTATTTGGAGGTCCTTCCTGCAAATACCTGCTCCCTGTTGAACAACGTCTGGTCCACTTGCAACAACACCCCGGAATTGTACCTTTTCCCAAAGGTGATGACCTGGTCTCCCAAAGGCTGCTGCTGCAACTTGATGTTCTTGGTTCCGGAAGCACTGGCATTGACTTGGGGCAACCAACCCGACAGGCTCGATTTAATTTCCCTGTCACCGATTTCTTCATCCAGATGGGCTTGCTGCATCGCAGGCCCATTGTCCAGGGCAAACTGGATACATTGCTCTAAGGTAAGCCCTGCCTGCCCTCCATCTCCCACGATCTCCTGACCATAAGTGACATGAGGTAACATCAGGTACCCGAACATAATCCACAAGAGTAAACGACTACTCATTCTCATAAAACTGATAATTGAAAACACTGATTAAAATTGATATCTATTCTACTGTAAACTAGTCCTGCTTTTTGATGCCATCCCAAACAATCTCAGCAATCTCCCCAAGGTTGATCTCATCCTGGCTGATTTTCTTTCCGTGGTGAATCAACACCTTCACCGAACTGATAATCGTCCCATGGACCATGATGGAAAGTATCTCAGGCCTTACCCCGCTGCGTAGCTCACCACTGTCGATCCCTTCTTGAAAAAAACGTTTCAGCCACATGTGCCAGCTGTTCTCCGACATCTGGATTTCTTCAGTGAAATAAGGTGAGTTGAGAAACTGCTCGATAAACCTCTGATAGGATACCTGCTGAGCATAGAAGCTTTTCATATTATGCCAAAAACGCATAAAACGGGTCTTAAAGTCCAAATGGGCCTCATCTCCCTCTGAAGCCACCTCCACCAGCTTTTCCACCACATAATGGTAAAGCTCCATGATCAGCTCATCCTTGCATTCAAAATGATGGTAGATGGTCCCGGCAGCCACCTTGGAGTTTTTGGCCACCATACTCATGGGACAGCCATGAAAACCATGGTCCCTGATCAGGTCAAGGGTAGCCTCTAAAATCCTTTGTTTCTTGTTCATCAAGTTCTGCTTTATAAAAACCGAATGAACATTCAATCGTCATTTTGGGAATTTAGTTCCACAGCTGTTCATCTTTTTTTTCTTTTTTTACTTCCGAAAAGAAACCGGTAGGTTTTAAATAGAAAAACTTTCTCCCACAGCCTGTCCTCCGCAGCCGAGAATACCTATCAACGCACAAAAAAGATTTTTAATTCCATGTCCATCGGTGGAATTAGCAGCTAATTAGTAAAAGTAGTCAACAAGGCAGGAACTTAAATCACCGCCTTTTCCTGAAAAAATTCCACCAGCTCTGATAGGTCTTTGACAATGTGGTCGGGAAATACCCCCCATGGATCCAGAACAATATCCGCTGATCGCTGTACCCATATCACTTTTAGGCCTACATTTTTGGCCCCGATGATATCGAAGGAATTGCCTGAGATAAACCATGTAAATTGATGTCCGGTATGGTTATGCCTTAAAAAAGATTCATAAACCTGGGGATCCGGCTTGAAGGTCTTGGTTCCTTCCACACTGTAAATATTATCAAACTGCCTGGCCAAACCGGCCTGGTCCAAAAGTTCATTTACCTCTTTCAAGGGGCCATTGGAAAAGGCAAACAAACGGTATTTTAAACCTTTCAGTCTTTTCAAGGATTCTTTGGCCTCCGGGTAAGCAGGCAAAGCCCTGCTAAAATTCAAAATAGCCTCCTTTTCCTCTTCCCCTATATCGATCTTGTGATGCAGGCAGGCAAACTCCAATCCTTGTCTGGAACAAACGGAAAAATCCACATCATCCTCCATTAAACGCCTCCGGAAAGCGTACTCCCTTTGCTTATACTTCCAAGTGTCCAAAACCTTGACCGCTTCCTCCCCCATCACGGATTTCATCGGCTTCAGGACACTTGCTGCATCCACTAAGGTTCCATGTACATCAAAGGCAAGTGAAATCTTCATACTCCGAAAAGTTATTTTTATTAATTTAAGGTTTTTGGGAAAATTTCCATCTACTATCCTTAAAAATCTTTATCTAACCTTTGGACAGTTACATTTACCCTCTCCTACAAACACCAACAGCCACCCATATTTCAATGAGCGGCTGTTTGACAAAAATGGTGGATAATTTTTAATTAAATGTTTCCATGTGCATTGGAATTAATCCAACGCAATCATGTTAGATTCAAAATTGGTATAGTCAATGCCTTTGATCAATTTGACCAAAGTATCGGCAAACTCCTGCTTACAAACCGATATCCCATACCTGAAATTTTCGTGCTCTATGTGTTTGATTCGGTGTTCATCGAATAACCTGGAAAGCTCGTCTTTGTACTTGGCTCTTACCATGACGTGATCACCATCCGAAGGGCAATTGACAACTGATAAGAATCCGCTTGTAGAAGTGATTAACATACTATTTTGGTCAATGTTAAAACTAAAAGGTATTAGGGTTCTAAAATATTCCTTTTTAAAAAAGGGCCGTTATACTGTTTTCTAAGAGTTGATAGCTGATCAGGAATCCTTACGCTTTCCTGCAAGGATTGGTAAAGATTTTATTGTGCTCCAACCTGATTTTAGCTAATTAAATGTAATAAGAGTATTTGGGAAAAGCAACGTTAAAAACCACTCTTAATCTTCTTTTTATCAACAACTTATCAACAAAACAGGTTGTATAATCACGCCTTAAAAATTTCCTGAATAAAAAAAATACCCCCAAAGGGGTATTTTTTTACGGGCCTTTCATTAGAAGAATGGCTTGGTCACCGATCCGGTAATATTTCCTTTATTTTATTATTGAAAAAGATCAAACTTGATCCCCAAGTTAAACCGTGCATTATAAAACTCTGCCTGCATGGTCCTTGACTTTATTCCCTGATAATATCTTAATGACTGGTTTGTCAGGTTATTACCTTCAAAGAACAATCTCCATTTAGGTGTGAAGGCATAGGAGGCATTTACATCCAGAAAGGCCTGTTCGTCATAATAACGGTCTTCAAAGGACTCTCCTCCCAATTCGTCCAAATAGTCACTCGCAAAGTTTAAAGAAGCCCTCAAAACCAACTTGCGTGTTTCATAAGAAAGGGAGGCATTGAACATATTTTGAGCAGTCCCCGGCAACATCAAATCCTCTTCTTCTCTTCCCTCAATCCCGGTGGTATTGGATTGGGTAAAGGTATAATTGAGATAAATCCCCAATCCCCGCCAGATTTGCTTTTGGATAGAAGCCTCTACACCAAACACTTTTGCGGTACCTCCATTTTCTGGCCTTGAATATTCCAAATCATTTCCAAAAACCGGATCACTATATCCTTGCTCGGTGATGGTATAAATAAATTGGTCCACATCTTTGTAAAAGCCGCCTAGGGAAACGAGTCCCACATTATCAAAATACCGCTCTCCCATCAAATCAAAATTCATTGAAGTGGTAGGCTTCAAATCGGGATTCCCTCTCACCAGTTCATCATCATCTGGACTGAATTCTGCGAAGGGAACCAAATCATAGTAGTTGGGACGTGCCAATGTATTGCTCCAGGCCAACCTGAAAATGGTATTGGTGTTCAGGTCATACTTTAAATGTACCCCGGGCATAAAATTGGAATAAGAATCTGTAGCAGATTCCAAAGAAAAAGTCTCATTGTCCACATCAAAAATATTTCCTGTGTAGTTGAGCCGGGTATGTTCCCATCTTACACCTGCAGTGGCGGACAATTTATCCGAAAACTGATGGTCTGCCATTAAATAAGCGGCGGAAATGGTTTCATTGGCACTGTAATTCCCTGGAAGAAACTCATCCAATACCGCCTCACTTTCAAACTGTGCCGGATTGTCCAGCTCCAGACTTCCGAGAAATTCAGGAGTTGCAAAAATACCTGCCTGATATTGGCTTCCTGCCAGAAAACCGGGATCAGTTTGACTACGGTTCGGCACTTCTCCAAGTGTTGCCCCAAACGCATTCTCATCCACCGGACTGTATTCATAGAAATCGTTGTTTCGGTTTTTATACTTTCCTCTATACCTGCCACCAAACTGGAGCATTCCATGGTCAGCGTATGGAAGTTTAAAATCCAGTTTACCGTTCAAATCCTCATCAAACGTATAACCGTATTGTTCGCTGATCTCATTCAGTTCGATTGCCCCGTTATCCGAAGGATCTGACAACATAGCCAAAGGCGACCTGGGGTTTTGTACATCAAGTCGCACATCCATATTGGAAGACCTGTAGCTTATATATCGCTCATTGGGGCGCTCCTCGGAGGCTTTGGCGTAGGTCGCTGACCAATCCATTTTTAACTTTTCGAACAGGTGGTTTCCTCCAAAGGTGAAGTTTTTTACCCTTTGATCTTCCAGCCTTCTCATTTTGACCCTGTCCGAATCCAGTCCGCCTTTTGTTTGGAACTCCACTCTCCCCGAAGTCTCGAACCTACCTTCCCCTATGGAAGTAAAATCCCCATCATCAAAGGAATCTCCCAATTGACTTACCCTCATCCTAAACCTATTTTCCCAATCATCGCGGTGGTTGTACATTCCTGAAAACAATAAGGTATGATTAGGATTGATCTCAAAATCCAGGGACAAGGAAACCGATCTCCTTACCCGCTGCACCAGGTACCTTCTGATGTCGAATTCATCCAATACCGCTCCTTCTTCCGACGCATACCATACGGCCTCCACATTGTCTGAGCCAAAATTATGGTTGTTATAGGATGCGGATAAAATGGCCCCAAGCTTACCATTGGCAAACCGATTGCCCAAAATCATCGAACCGGTCCAAATAGGTTTTTCTGAAAGGAGGTTCAGCCCGGTACCAGCCGTACCAGAAATCCTCAACCCGTTTGGGGCTTTTCTGGTAACCAAATTTACCGAACCACCGATGGCATCAGCATCCATATTGGGCAATACCGCTTTGCTTACTTCGATCGTTTGGATCATATCTGAGGGAATCAGGTCCATCTGTACCCGTCTATTATCTCCTTCTGCAGAAGGGATCCGCTCTCCATTCAGGGTTACCGAATTCAATTGCGGCGACATGCCTCGGATAATAATATCCCTGGCTTCTCCCTGATCATACTGCATGGTTATCCCCGGAATCCGCTTAAGAGCATCCCCTATATTAGCATCAGGAAAACGGCCAATTTGATCTGAAGAAACAATATTGGTGATGTTTTGGTTGGTCTTCTGCTGGTTCAAAGCCTTCGCCTGCCCCTTTAAACGGTCCCCCAAAACAATAAATTCCAGTCCATCCATAATGCCAGGAACCATCTGCACCTTTACCTCTGCTGTATTTCCACTCTCCACTAGAACAGTATGTTTATTGATTTCATACCCCAAATAGGTAACTTCTAACTGGTGTTCACCGATTGGAATCCCTGCCAACACAAATTGTCCTTGCTGATCAGTTACTCCCGCGAAATTGGTTCCAATCAAACTCACGCTTGCCCCAGGCAATGAAAGACTCTGGTCGTCTACTACTTTTCCTTTGATGGCACCCTGTCCAAATGCCGAGGATATTGTTATCAAAGTGATCAACAACACCCATATTGATAAATATCTGCTCATTGAATTGTTGCTTTGTGTTGGTTTACTTGATGGTTTTTAAGGTATCTCCCGCCAAATCTTCCCATTTATAGAGCTGAAAAGTCCTATCATCCGACATGGCTACAAAAAGTCCTTTTTTAAAGGTTTCATTTAATGGCACGCTCACCACCTCTGATCCATCACTACTGACGGTACTTGTGTTAATGACCGTCACCAAATCATGCTGGTGGGGATGGGCTTTGGTCCCTTCTCTGGAAAAAACGTGAAACCTATTAGCCTCCTGATCCGACACCAAAATATAGCCCGATCGATCATCTAACTTGTAAATACTGATTCCCTCATGATCCTTTACAAATCCCTCCGTGGCAAAGAGGGCAAGCTCTTCATTTCCTTTAACAGGGTCCGCATGGTATTTTCTTACGCCTACCCCTTCGTCCGAGTAATAGATATAACCCAGCTGTTCATCCACGGCTATGGCCTCGATTTCTTTCTTGCCGCTAAACGCCCCAAACTTTCGGACCAAATCCAGTTCTATCTTTCCTTCTTTGCCAATGATCTCGTACTGCCAAAGATAGGTGCCGTCTTGGGGACCGTTTTTTCTGCCTGCCACTACGTAATGCTTTCCTTTGGAACTGTCAAAATAAACAGCGACCCCCATTAGATCTCTAAACCCTTCTCCTTGCTCATCCTGAAAAACCTCAATTCCTCCTTCATTAATCTCCCTCATAAGGGGCAAACTAAAAAACCTTAACCGTGAAGTAAGCCTTTCCCCAGTCACCACAAAATCTACTTTTGCCTCACCCATATCCAGACCATAACCAATATCCACGTTATTGGGCCTTTGAATCCCTCTGACGACCAAGGAATCAATGATCTTACCCTCAAGATCAAAGGCATAAAGTGCCCCCTCCCGGTCTTTGTCCGTGCCGATAATAATGCTCTTGGAAGGATCTTGTGGGTTGACCCAAATCGCCGGATCATCTGAATCATGGGCCAACGAGTCTGTGACAAAAGTAGCCTGAACCTGCCCTGAGATGGCGGAACCATCCCCCTTCGTTTCGGCCGAAGGTGACTGGCAGGCTCCTAAAAACACCGTCCCCGTCAAAAATAGAAGAACGTTTCGCTGTAAAAGATGTGTCATATTGTTTGTTTGATGGTTTAAAATCAAACAATATTAGAGAGCGAATAAAAAAAGTTCTATTATTCCGCGTTATCAAAATAACAAAAATTATATTCCGAAAAGTAACAGTGGGATAACAGTAAACCAGCGATATCTCCTGCGTATTACATAAAGTCTTTCTAAAACAGGAAAATCCAAACTTTACACTAAACTTGAATATTCAATTTTATTTAACATACCAACAACCAAACTAAATTTCCCCATTGATAACCCGCTTCATTGCTTTGTCGGTTTTTTGTTCCTGCTCCCAGCTACCTGCTTTACGCTTCCTGAGGGCAAATAAAAAGGTTCAGAAAACCTTTCTGAACCTTTTTCACCAAGTTTGACATATTAAAAAATCAACGAAAAGAATTTTTAATGGCTATTAACAACTTCAAAACAGTTTTGTCTTTGATCTTTTTTTCCAAAAATCCGTGATCCACCTGATCGATTTGAACAGTCAGTAACAAAAGTTTCCACAGTTCTACCCAATTGAGCTCTTCAAAAAGTTCCACTCCAAAATTTAGTTGCGCTTTTCCCTGCTCTATTCCCACTCGCTCACTTTTCGGAAAATTACGCAGCTTAAGCTTTATCACATGGGCAAGATCATAAAAATCATAATAGTAATATGCAGCTTCAGGTTTTAATTCAGCCCCCACAATTTTCTCTACCCGATCAAATTCCCTCTCCATTAAGGGGATGAATCCAAGAATCTCTTCCGAAGTCCGGTCTATGGTTTCCCTACTAAAAATGGGATTGTATTCCAACCTTGATTTCACTTGCTTCACTAACATATTACAATGCTTTTTAAATGAAACATACTAACAATTGATCACTTGTCTAAAAGACTCCTTTTATCCTGATCTTCTTAAGCAATTTCAGCAATTAATTTGAAACACACAAGTGTTTTCCAATTTTTTATATAAAAAAATGCTTTTCACATACAGGTTTAAATATTTAATATAAATTCTTTGCTTTATCCTAACTATTGAAACCCTTGTTTTTCCCTCCCTAATTTTAAGAAATCAGGGTCATAATCAGCTACATAGCAGTATTTTTTATATGAAAACACTTGTCACAAGTCAAAGGAAATTTATAACAAAACCCGGATCATTCTCCTTATATTGCTGACTTTTCAAATCAAAAAAAACATTGAACATCAACTATGACCTATCAAGCTCACCCTGATCGTTACCAGAAAATGACCTACCGACGCTGCGGAAAAAGCGGCCTTAAGCTCCCTGCGCTTTCCCTAGGACTCTGGCATAATTTCGGACATGTGGATGTACTGGAAAACTCAAGAAAAATATTGCAACTGGCATTTGACTCGGGCATCACCCACTTTGATTTGGCCAACAACTATGGGCCGCCTCCGGGCTCGGCCGAAGAAAACTTCGGAAAAATCCTGCAGGAGGATTTTGCTTCCTACAGGGACCAACTGGTGATCTCTACCAAGGCAGGCTATTATATGTGGGAAGGACCTTACGGTGAATGGGGATCCAAAAAATACCTGGTATCCAGTCTGGACCAGAGCCTGAAAAGAATGGGGCTGGATTATGTGGACATTTTCTATCACCACCGGCCCGACCCTGAAACGCCATTGGAGGAAACCATGGCTGCCCTGGACCTGATCGTCCGACAAGGCAAAGCCCTCTACGTGGGAATTTCCAACTATCAAGCAGATGAGGCGGCAAAGGCCATCAAAATCCTCAAAGACATGGGCACGCCCTGCCTGATCCACCAACCAAAGTATTCCATGTTCGAAAGATGGGTGGAAAATGGTCTTTTGGAATTATTGGGCAATCAAGGTGTAGGATGCATTCCATTTTCCCCCCTGGCCCAAGGATTATTAACCGACAAGTACCTAAAAGGGGTTCCTGAGGATTCCAGAGCAGCCAAGGCACATGGGTTCCTGCAGACATCCGCTATCACTGATTCCACGCTCGCCAAGATAAACGCACTAAATGACCTTGCCGGAGAGCGCGGACAAAGCCTGGCCCAAATGGCACTATCATGGCTATTGAAAGATGAACGGGTAACGTCTGTCCTTATTGGCGTTAGCAAAACCTCCCAACTGGAAGATTCCCTCAAATGCCTGGACAACCTTTCCTTTTCATCTGATGAACTGGCAAGGATTGAAACCATCCTCAAGGGATAGGCATTTATGCGTCATCATCAATTTATCCTTGATAGCAGCTCTTTAAAGCTACTGGACGATTAAATTTAAGCCCAAGATTGCCCAAATCAGGGGTTTAATACCCGTTGTGCTGTCCGGATAAGGCCGTTCGGCACAACGGAAGTTTCGAAGAAACCAAATAGGCATAAATGTTTTTTTAATTCGTCTGTGTTGACCTTTTCTATCTGTGGACTTGTTGGTACTGGTCAGGCCTCTGACCAATAAGTGATAGGGGTGCTGGTCGGGATTTTAAATCCCGACCTCCCTATGTAAAGGGATTTGTCATGCCCAATTCCAAACAATCCCCGGCTTTTTAAAAAACCGTTCACTTACCATCCTTATAAAAAATTGCCTACCTTTGCGGAAGTTTTTGGTACCTCTCCTTTCACAGGAAGGTTTAATAGGGAATCCGGTGGAAATCCGGAACTGTACCCGCAGCTGTAAGCTTCACCAAAGCTTTTGGTATCCATGGCCACTGTTCTGCTAAGTCGGAACGGGAAGGCATCCAAAAGTGAAGCAAGTCAGAAGACCTGCCAGAAGCGCTTAAATTCAGAGCTTTCGGGTGAAAAGCCATGAAAAAACGTCCTTAGCGCTGAGGGCAGTTTTATCATCTTCCCAGAAAGTTCATAGTGTCAATTTCAATCTAACATTCATCACGCTATGAACAAGAAATTTGTTCCTTTCAACATCATGAGAGGAAAGTATGCCACTGCATTGCTGGTGGCCGGACTTTCCTGCTACAGTTCCGCCATTCTTGCCCAAGAAACACAGGAACTAAAAGAAGTGGTCGTCACCGGTACCAAGTTTGAAATCCCGGTTGAAAAGTCAGGTAAAACCATCTATAAGCTGGACGTGAAGGCCATAGAAAGAAATGCCGGCAAAACAGTGGCTGACCTGCTCAATGAAGTCCCAGGTATCCAGATCGATGGAAATTTTGGTTCACCAGGCACCAATATCAGTTATTTTGTCCGCGGTGCCAGCAGTAAAAACACCCTTATCCTTATCGACGGACTGCCTATCAATGACCCCTCTGGAGCAACGGCCACCTATGATCTCCGGCTGCTTTCACTGGATCAGGTAGAATCCATTGAAGTACTGAAGGGTGGACTGAGTACCCTTTATGGTACGGGAGCCTCTGCCGCGGTCATTAATATCAAGCTCAAATCCGCGAAAAAAGATCAGGCCCTGGGAGGTACTGTCAGTTTTGATGGTGGTTCTTTCGGCACCTACAACGGAAACCTCAGCCTCAACGGAAAAAGCAACAAGTTCAACTATCTGGTATCCGGTAGCCTGTTCACCTCAGAAGGTTTCAGCTCCGCTTCGGAAGAACAATCTGCCACGCCATTTGGAAAAGATGGTATGGACCGTAAAAACGCCTTGGTGAAGTTTGGATATGAGTTTTCCGACAAATTCAGACTCGATTTTATCAGTGCTTATGACGATATGGAGGCTGATTACGATGACAATACCTTTACCGACGGGGAAAACCAACAACTAAGCAAGCAGCTGCGTTTTGGACTAACACCTACCTACACCTATGAAAAGGGGACGATCAAGCTGAAATCAATCTATAATGAAAACGAAAGGGAGTTTATCAGCAACTGGCCTTCTGAATTCAAAGGACGGAACCTTCAGCTGGACCTTACCCAAGAACATGAGATTATTAATGGGCTTAAGGGACTTTGGGGGCTGAACCTGCAGGAATTTTCATATGAACAGCCTGGGGACCTCACCTTTGACAGCAATAAGTTCACCCAGATAGATCCTTATGCTTCCCTTTTCTATGAAGCCCGCTCAGGCTTCAATTTGCA
The DNA here is from genome assembly GCF_054777495.1 of Echinicola sediminis. Lineage (NCBI taxonomy): Bacteria > Pseudomonadati > Bacteroidota > Cytophagia > Cytophagales > Cyclobacteriaceae > Echinicola > Echinicola sediminis. The sequence goes on from NZ_BAAHAP010000072.1 coordinate 19,186, forward strand.
TGCAGGGGCCCGGGTCAACACCCACTCCAACTATGACAGCAAATTTGTCTACAACATCAACCCAAGCTACCTGACCCCTATTTCCAATAACGTTTCTTTGAAAATATTGGCCTCTGTAGCTACCTCTTACATTACTCCTACCCTTTACCAGATCAACTCCCCGCTTTACGGCAACGAGGGCTTGACTCCAGGGGAATCTTTGAACTATGAACAGGGAATTTCCCTGTACATTGGTGATGAGTTCACCCTGAACCTGGTTCATTTTACAAGGGACGAATCCAACCCGATTGATTTCGTTTCCCTCTTTGATGACGAAGGCAATTATGTAGGAGGGCAATACCAAAACACCGCTGCTGAGAGAAGGGTGGAAGGCTTCGAGGCAGACTTCTCCTGGACGGTAAACGAGCACTTCAACATGGCAGCTAACTACGCCCATGTCAGTACGGATAAGCCTACCACCTTTTACAGGGTTCCAAAAAACAAGTGGGGAATGACCTTCAATGCATTACCTTCTGAAAATACTTTAGTATCATTGAAATATAATTTCACCAGTAAAAGAACCATTTACGACTGGGGCCTAGGCGGTGAATTTGAGCTGGACAGTTACGGTTTGGCGGATTTGTATGTACAGCAGGCCATCCTGAACAATAAACTTCAAGTGTACGGAAGTGTAAACAACCTGTTGGATGAAGAATTTACCGCTATCTATGGCTATACGACCAGAGGTAGAAGCTTCACCTTGGGAGCAAGGTTTCAATTTTAAACCATGAAAAGAGAAAAGCACTGCCCAAATTGCGAAAATGCTTTTGCCTGCACCACGGAATGTTGGTGCAGTGCTTTTCCTCCTATTGTCCCCTTGAACGAAGATAGAGGCTGCCTGTGCCCAGACTGCTTAAAGGCGGACATCCAAAAAAGGATCCGGCAATGGACCTCTCCGCTCACGCCCAAAAAGGTAAAAACCATCCAACAAATGGGCAAACCCGCTCATTTGCTTGAAGGCATTGACTATACCGTAAACGAACAGGGATTTTATGTATTCACCTCCTGGTACCTGCTGAGACAGGGCAAATGCTGTGGCAATGGCTGCAAAAACTGCCCGTACCAAAAAATAGAAAAGCTATGATCTACTATGTTACCGGTGGCGAACGGTCGGGAAAAAGCCGCTATGCCCAAAACCTTGCCGAAAGCCTCTCCAAAAACCCTTACTACCTGGCTACCTCTAGAATTTGGGACAAGGATTTTGAAGAAAGGGTAAACAGGCATCAAAGTGACCGGGACGAAAGGTGGACCACCATCGAGGAAGAGAAATACCTTGGCCAACTGGACATCAAGGACAAAACCGTAGTGATGGACTGTGTCACCCTATGGCTGACCAATTGGTACGTGGATACAAAAAATGATGTCGATGCCTGCCTAGCCTCCTGCAAAGAGGAATTGCTACAATTGTTTAAAAATGCGCAATACGGCACCCTTATCATCATTTCCAATGAAATCGGCATGGGCCTGCATGCCCAGACCGAAGTAGGCAGAAAGTTCACCGAACTGCAGGGCTGGATCAACCAGTTCATCGCCCAAAAGGCGGATAAGGCTACCTTTATAGTATCAGGCTTACCCATTCAAATAAAGTAATATGATCAAAAGCGTTTTTAATTGGAGCGGGGGAAAAGACAGCGCATTGGCGCTCCACCATGTGCTCCAAGGAAAAAAACATCAGATAAGCCACCTGATGACCACCGTCAACTCCAAATATGACAGGATATCCATGCATGGGGTCAGAAAGGAACTCTTATATGCCCAGGCTGCGTCCATCGGCATTCCTGTTAAGGAAATTCTCCTGCCCGAAATGCCCGGCATGGAGGAATACGACCTGATCATGCGAAAGACCATGGAGGAACTGAAAGGACAGGGCATTACCCAAAGCATTTTTGGAGATATCTTTTTGGAAGACCTTAAGCAATACCGGGAAGACAAACTTGCAGAAATCGGACTTGAGGGCTACTTCCCCTTATGGAAGAGAGACACGCGGGAGTTGGTGCATGAATTTATAGACCTCGGCTTCAAAACCGTAGTGGTCTGTGCCAAATCCGACTTGCTACCTGAAGAATTTGTAGGCAGGGTGATCGATCAAGACTTCCTTAAAGACCTCCCCAAAGCAGTGGATCCCTGCGGGGAAAATGGGGAGTTCCATACCTTTGTTTATGACGGGCCGATTTTCAAGCAGCCGATCGGTTTTGACTTGGGGGAAAGAATTTTCAGAACCTTCGATGCCCCAAAAGACAAAAACGACAGCTGCTTCTCTGCTGATCAGGATCCTAAACCCCAAACGGGCTTCCATTATATAGATTTGATACCTACTAGTCATGCTTCACTTTGACATAAAACCCCTGGACAGCGCATTGGAAAAGGAGCTGCAGCAAAAAATCGACCTCAAGACCAAACCCATAGGGGCTTTGGGAACACTGGAAAAGCTGGCCCTTCAAATCGGATTGATCCAGCAGAGCAGCTCACCAAAGCTGAAAAATCCGCACCTGGCCGTCTTTGCTGCCGACCATGGCATCGCCAAGGAGGGACTGGTCAACCCTTACCCTCAGGAAGTCACTTTTCAAATGGTCATGAACTTTCTCTCAGGAGGGGCTGCCGTTAATGTCCTGGCCAAACAAAACCAACTCACGGTGAAGGTTATCGATGCCGGGGTCAACCATGATTTTGGAGACCTTACAGCCTTGATCGATGCCAAAATAGCCAAAGGCACCCAAAATTTCCTTTATGGGCCGGCCATGTCCGCATCACAAGCAGCAGAGGGACTTAAAAAAGGTGCCGAAATTGTCGAAAAAATAGAAGCTTCAGGCTGCAATGTGTTGGGCTTTGGGGAAATGGGTATCGGGAATACCTCCTCTGCAGCGCTGATCATGCGCCTTATTTGCGACCTGCCACTGGAAGACTGTGTGGGAAGAGGCACCGGAGCCAATGAGGAACAGTTAAAAACCAAAATCCAGACCCTAAGGCAAGTACTGGCCAAACACAGTAAAGTCGATAAAAAGGATGTGATGGAGGTCCTAAGCACTTTTGGGGGCTTCGAAATTGCCCAGATCTGCGGAGGCATGTTGAAGGCTGCCGAAAAGAGGATGCTGGTTTTGGTGGACGGTTTTATTAGTACTGCGGCTTTGCTATTGGCACATAAAATAAACCCTGAAATCTTATCTTACTGTATTTTCACCCACTGTTCGGGGGAAAAAGGACATAAATCCATGCTGGAATACCTGAAAGCAACTCCCCTACTCAACTTGGGCATGCGACTAGGCGAAGGTTCGGGAGTGGCCGTGGCCTATCCGGTCGTTCAGTCAGCCTGTACTTTTCTCAATGAAATGGCCAGTTTTGAAAGTGCAGGAGTAAGTCAGGCCAATGACAGTTGATGTTCTGATACATCGATTGAATAATATCAACCACGGATGGACACAGGTAAACACAGATTTATAAGTACCTAAATTCAAATAAACCCTTAGAAATCTGCGCTTATCAGCGAAATCTGCGGGAGACTATAGAGATCCTGGCATCCCTGATATAATCACGTATAATCTATCCCCAAAACATGAATAGAGAAATCCAAGCATTTTTTACCGCGATCATGTTCTACACGCGGATCCCCTGTCCCCAATGGGTCGACCACTCAGAAGAATACCTGAGAATTTCCCGAAAATACTTTCCCTTGATCGGCTGGATAGTGGGAGGACTATCGGTGCTGGTCTTACTGCTCTTCTTGCAGATTTTTTCTGTTCAGATTGCCGTATTACTCTCCATGGCCACCGGGCTTTTGCTTACAGGTGCTTTTCACGAAGATGGTTTTGCCGACACCATGGACGGTTTTGGCGGCGGGTGGACCAAAGAGAAAATATTGTCCATCATGAAGGACAGCAGGTTGGGCACCTACGGTGCGGTCAGCATCCTGCTGATGCTGCTCTTGAAGTTCTTTGCCTTATCGGAACTGACCGAGGGGGCATTTGCTAGCAGCTTATCCTGGGGATCTTACCAAGCCCTGATAGCCTGCTTTCTTTCAGGCCATTCGGTTTCCAGGCTGATGGCACTGACCTTTTTCAAAAGCCTTCCCTATGCGAGGTTGAATGATGAAATCGGCAGTAAATCCAAACCTGTGGCCAAAGGAGAGTTCCCCGCTGGAGATCTTTTCCTAGCCTTGGTATTTGGTTTGCTTCCCTTGCTGCTCTTTCAACATTATGCTGTGTTATTGACCTTGATTCCCTGCGCCCTTGCCACCTGGTGGATGGGACGATGGTTCAACAAATGGATTGAAGGATATACCGGTGACTGCCTTGGGGCCGTACAGCAAGTCAATGAAGTAGTTTTTTACCTCAGCATTTTGGCCCTATGGAAGTTTATCTGATCCGCCATACTACACCCAAGATTGCTAAGGGGATCTGTTACGGACAAAGTGATTTACCACTTGCCGATACATTTGCTCAGGAGGCTGAAGCAATAAAAAGCCAACTGGGCAGCTTAAATTCAGGAGCCTTGGTTTTCAGCAGCCCCCTTCAGCGCTGCGCCCTATTGAGTGATGCGATTTTTGAAGAACAGGCTCACAGGGACTCCAGACTGATGGAACTGGATTTCGGGGATTGGGAAATGAAGGCATGGAATGAGCTCCCGGAGGAGGAACTGAATCCCTGGATGGAGGATTTTGTCCATATCCCCTGCCCCAATGGCGAATCGTATATGGACCTGTACCAGAGGTGCATTGATTTTTTGGAGGAGGTAAAGCAATACGATGCCGGACAGGTAGTTGTCGTTTGCCATGCCGGGCCGATCAGGGCCATGCATGCCCATGTTCATGAAATCGCGCTAAAAGATTCTTTCAGTCTAAAGGTGGATTACGGAGAGGTAATCAAGCTCGAACTATAAGAAATTGCCACTTGTTGGCTTGACTTAACCACGGAGTGCTCAAAGGTGTCATGGAGATCTCTATCGATATTCTGCCTCTAGGAGCTACACCTGGGCGCACAGACGCAGTACTACATGAAGGGGCTTCATGCCTTCAAATCCTTTTTGGTTCGAAGCAAGCCCATTTGCCCTGTTTCGGAAATAAAACCTGACAGGTTTCAACTCCTTAATGGTTGAAATTATCCATACTTAGAATTTCATTACTCCGTACATCTTTCCTCTTGGCTCTTTCCTCTTGCTATTTCATACTAATTCAAGTGAAGAACCTGAAACAAGCAAACATTACCTCTTAAGCGACTATAATATACTTAAATATGTATTATATACACATCACCTTGTATTTACACTATATATTTTTGCTAATTAACCCATTTTATGTTATTTTCTATAATACTTTTTACAACTCTACTAATCTAACCAAAACCTAATGACACTAGATCTATCCCAAATGCATAGCTTATGGGATCAGGCCGTTCAGGATAAAAAAAGCCCCACGACCCTCCCTCCCATCAATTTCAATGAAATTGTGAGTTCAGTATTTGCTGCAGGACCATTCTACTACTATATACTTGATTTTTATGACTTTAGCATAACACATATCAGTCCTGAATTTCAGAAGATTCACGGAATTTCTCCGGAAAATATACGTACTATTGATGATGTCCTTGCTTTAACTCATCCCGATGATATGGACTTTGTGGCCAAAGCGGAAGAAACAGCCATAGCTTTTGTAAGTCAGCTTGGTGTGGAAAAATTCACCCAATATAAGGTTTCCTATAATTTCAGATATACCACCTCCTCTGGAAACTATGAACTTTTTAATCATCAAGCCTTAATACTGACAATTGATGAAAAAGGGAACTTTATTAAGTCCATCAACATCCACACCAACATCAACCATCTCACCAAAAGGAACAACCATAAAATCTCCTTCATTGGACTAGCAGGCCTTCCTTCCTTTCTTAACATAGATGTCTACCCCAAAGAAGAAAAATATAACGAAAAGGCCCTTCGGCATAATAATTTCTCCAAAAGAGAAATAGAAATTATGAAAATGATTGCGGACGGAATAGAAACCAAAATTATAGCGGACAAATTGTTTATCTCCCTGGAAACGGTCAAATCCCACAGGAAAAACATGCTAAGAAAAACAGGTTGTACCAATTCAACTGAATTAGTCGCCAGGGGAGTCAGCTAGGGATGGATCTGAATGTGAAGCTTTTTCAACCGACGCCATCCTGATGTATGAATTTTCTAACTGTTTTACCTCTGCATGACTCATGCTTATGTCTCTACTTCGACTTTCATAACTTCATCATTATTCTTGGTTCCTTCCTCTTGTTACTCGCTATTATATTCTTGATACTTTTTCTACCTTTCTCCTAATGCTTGCCCCTTTCTGAGTCTGAAAATCCTTGACCTCCAATAGCTACTACTGTTAGAATCCTTCAGGTTCTCAAGTTTAGAATAGTCCGGAGTTCCAGAATTCTAGGCAAAAAAAGAAACCGCTTCCTCAAAAATCCCCCTTAAGGGGGATTGATCGGGCTTAGTTTAAAAGGTAATTTTATATAAAGTAAAAAGAACACGATGTTTTAGGGTGTACTTTAAAGTGGGCGCCAACTTCAAAGTACTTATGGTTGAATAAAACCTTTGTTACCATTTTCCAGATCTCTTTATGACTGATCAGGAAAGAAAGATTTAGCCTAAGTATTAAAAACCCACAAAAAAATGAAAACCTCTCCTATACTCACCTTATCGGCCATTTCTATCATCCTGGCCCTTTTTGTCCTTATTGTACCTGGTTATTCCCAGGATGACAATGTTCAATCACAAGTCACTACTGCCCAAATTAAGCCCGATAATTTCAGAAAAGGCTATATGCGGTTAGGATTTAGTTCTTTTCCAAAGAGCGAGATGGATTATTCCCTTTCCCCATATGATAACATGCAAACAGGAAGAACCGGTGCCGGTGTTGGATATACACTGGAATTTGGAAGAAATTACTACTTCAACCATTCCGCAAATAGCCTCATCAAATATGGATTGGATTGGACAGTCATTTCTGCCAATTATTCTCAACTGGACTGGAGTACCTATTCGGAAGCCCGACAGAATTTCGACACAGACGCCAAGTTCCATTATATAAATTTAGCCTCTAAACTGGGTCCGGTCATATCCATCAATCCCGTAGAAAAGCTGATAGTGGATCTGCGAATTCAGGCCGGGGTTTCGTTTCATTCCATGCTAGTGGATTATTATGATGACCAGAATGCAGACCACTTTAGCTTAACCGATGATGAAAGCCCCCTCAAATCGATTTCTGAAATGTCCATCTATCCAAGTTTTGGCATCACACTTAGACGAAGATGGATAGGTTTTGCAATGGACTATTTTAAACAAACTCCAAAACTGAACTACTCCTCTGAGCTTGAAGGAGAAGGTACAGTAGATGTACCTGTAACTACAAAGCAGGTCAAGTTGATCTTTTCTTTTAACTGAAAATGATCAGTCACCTTAACAGGATCCTCTCATAGGGTTTTCAATGTGATCAAAAACTTTGCATCCATAACTCAATTAAGGGATCCTGTGCAACCACTCAGATTAATCTTTGACACTCCGAATACTTTAGATTATGAAAACGCTATTTAAAATAATCGTTCCAACCATTATGACAGCATTTATTGGCTGTGTAAATGATCCTGAACCGTATATAATCAGAGAAACCAAAATATCCGTTCGGGACCTGTCAGAATGGAATCCAGAAAACCCTAATGGTGTACCTTCGAATGATGCAACTGTTAGCCTTTACCGTTCGCAAGAGGACTTCACCAATAACACACCTTTTGTACAGGTAAAAACCAACACAAGTGGTGTTGCTATTTTCAAAAGCCTTTCTGAGGGAAATTACTTTTTGGAAGTCACCAAAGGTGATAAGAGCAATTTATTTCAGAAATCAACAGAACCTGTTAATGGTTATTATATGGGCTTAAAACCGATTGGGGTCTTTAGGTCTCAAGAAGAGATCAATTCAACATTGGCACAAGCGGATGCAGGTCTTGGTGATTTTAGATTTTCCGATCAAAATGCAGATGGTGTAATTAACGAAGAGGACAAAGTCCCGCTTCCGATCGATCAGCTTTCTACTGATCAAAGAGAGCTGACCGTTTATATTGGTTACAGCTCTGGACAGAAGATCCAATATCTTTCACCCAATAAGAATTTTCTGAAAATCGGCCATAAGGCTTTCAATCTCCAATACGGGAAAATCACCTTTACGAGAAACCTGAACCCCGGATATGCATTGACCTTGACCTTAGGTTCCGAAGAAAGTAACCTTACCTCGGAAAGCCCTCTTTTCCCAACAGAAAACAGGGCCAACAATCTCAACGGAGCTAAAATCTTATTGAACTTCCGGTTTTATTCTGCTGATTTTTCAGGTATTCCTTCTGGAATTTATCCAAACAAGGATCCCAAAATCACTGTCCCTATCCTCGGGACTTGGGACACTACAGACTATTTCGAATATTGGCATAGCGATGAAGGAAGTATCCAATATACTGATGATGGTTTCTTGAGACTTGGAAAAATCACTGTTAATAGATTAGGTGATGAATATGAAATCAGCTTACAGTGTACAAACAATAGTGGAACGTCGGTTACGGGACATTATAAAGGAAAAGTAACCTACAGCAATGCTGACCAACCCAATGTCGACTGATTTAATTAATCAAAACTAAGATGAAAATCTTGCTCCATAAATGTTCTCAGGTTTTCCAAAAAATCCATATGATTCCCTTGGAAAACTTGGGAACACTACTTAAACCCTCAAGGATTTAAGGCAAAAGGTATCGCCATCCCAAAGGTCAGCTTAAAGCTCCTTATCTATCACAACCAGGGACAATAAATCACATTC
>NZ_BAAHAP010000073.1:0-27795 GCF_054777495.1 Echinicola sediminis
CCGAGAGAGATCTGTTAAAAAATGGAAGAGTCGGAAAAGGATAGAGGGGCTGATCGGCACTTCATGAAATCTCCCGAACAGCGATCATGCTGGTTGAGGGCATCCCGACTAACAAGTCGGGAGGGTCGGGTGTTCGAATCCCTCAATTCCCACTTATGTAGCCTTAAGCGATTAAGGCTGTTTTTGTTTTATGGCCTTCTATTTTTATATTCTATTTTCGGCTTCTTCAGACCGGTACTACATCGGTCACACTTCCGACTCAATTCACTAAGTCTTTTGAAAAATTGCTCTAAACGAAGTTTGCAAGGTATTCTAGAACCTTTAAAATTACCCCCTTCCCCTAAAGGGGTGCCTAAGAAGTCCCCTTTAGGGGATTTAGGGGTGAAAATCGCTTAATGAGTTTGTTTTGCGCTTGCTTTCACGGACGTCATTAATTTTTTTAATATACTTTCGCTCGTTAGATCGTTATTAATGATCAAACCGAACAGTTGGGAAATTCACAGGTGGACACGGATAAATGTGGATTAATTAGCACCGAGTTTGAGGCTCAACTTAAGCATTCGTTGTCCGCATAGCTACTAGAGATGCTGGGATAATAAAAAATCCTCCTCTGTGAACACTGTCTTTTCAGCGGTAAAAACTTCTCAACTTTTCTTCCTGGAGAGGTGGTCAGAGTCTTGGTGCCTCCCTGATTTTTGAAGTCATTTTAGGTTTATAAGAAACCGTTAAAATAAATCCGTTTTCTCTTCGTCAATCTTTATGTAATTTTGCTGAAATTTTAATCATTAAATTAGATATGAAATATACTTTAGGGAAAATCTCATGCTTCTTTCTGAGTTTATTTTTGGTGCACACAGCAGTTGCTCAGGAAGCTAAGGAGAACAATCAAAGTGAATTTGGGGATTTCATGTACCGAAAGGGGAACATGTACCGTTCGGCTTCAGGCAAGCCCGGTCCCAATTACTGGCAAAATGAGGCGGATTACAAGATAGATGTAACGCTGAATGACGATGAGCATACCATTACCGGTAAAATCACCATTGACTATACCAATAATAGTCCGGAAGCACTTGACTTCGTTTGGATTTACCTGGAGCAAAACCGCTTTAAGGAAGATTCCAGAGGTACCCTGACCACGCCTATCCAAGGAAACCGTTATGTGGGGGATACAGATGGAGGATATGAGTTGGCCAATGTGTCTGCAGTGGTGGGCAAAAGGGGGACTGCATCGGACAGGCACCTTGTCAGTGATACGCGAATGCAGGTGTTCTTTGCTGAGCCTTTGCCCGCCAAAGGAGGTAAAGCAAGCATTTCCATGGATTTTTCCTATAAAGTGCCCGTAAAAGGTATGGACCGAATGGGCCGTTTGGATGTGGAGGAAGGAACCATCTATGCGATGGCACAGTGGTATCCACGGATGGCAGTATTTGATGACGTCAAAGGATGGAATGTAGAGCCTTATTTAGGGGCTGGCGAGTTTTATCTTGAATATGGGGATTTTGAATATTCGGTAACTGCACCAGCGGATCATATCGTCGTGGGATCAGGAGAACTGCTAAATCCTGCAGATGTCATGAGCAAGGAAATGCAGCGAAGAATGGATCAGGCCATGAAAAGTGATACCACGGTGTATATTCTAAAGCCTGAAGAGGTGAAGGACCTTTCCACGCGTTTGAAGCAGGATGGAACCTTGACCTGGAAGTTTAGGATCGAAAACTCCAGGGATGTGGCTTTTGCTTCTTCCCAAGCCTTTATCTGGGATGCCGCAAAGATCGATTTGCCCAGTGGGAAGACCATTTTGGCCCAGTCGGCTTATCCAAAGGAAAGTGATGGACAGGAGGCCTGGTCAAGGTCTACGGAATATAGTAAAGCTTCTATAGAGCATTATTCAGAAATGTGGTATGAATTTCCTTATGCCTCGGCTACCAACGTGGCGGCGGACATCGGAGGGATGGAGTATCCTGGGCTGAACTTCTGTTCCTACAAGAGTAAGGGGGAAGGCCTGTGGGGAGTGACGGACCATGAATTTGGACATAACTGGTTCCCGATGATTGTAGGTAATAATGAGCGTCTTTATCCTTGGATGGACGAAGGATTCAATACCTTTATCAACCATTACAGTACCTTGGCTTTCAATGATGGTGAATATCCTTCTGATCTGGACCATACCAGAAATTACCTTAGCTGGTTCAACAGTGAAACAAGAGAAGGCATAGATACCTATCCGGACGTGGTCAATGTGAACAACCTGGGGATGGTGGCTTATATGAAACCGGGTATTGGCCTGATCATGTTGAGGGAGTACATCTTAGGACATGAGCGTTTTGATAATGCATTTAAGTCCTATATTAAAACCTGGGCCTTCAAGCATCCTCAGCCTGCTGATTTCTTTAACCACATGGAAAATGTAGCTGGCGAAAACCTTAATTGGTTCTGGCAAAACTGGTTCTATGGAACAGGGAATGTGGATCTTTCTTTGGACGGTGTCTATCCTTATGGCGGCAATTATGTATTGGCCCTGTCCAATAGGGGAGAGGTTCCTATGCCGGTCTTGGTGGAAGTGACCTTTAAAGATGGTCAAAAAGAGCGGTTCACCTTGCCCGCAGAAATCTGGCAAAGAGGAAACAAGTGGAACCATCTGTATAAGACCGACAAAGAGGTAGAAAGCATAGAGATCGATCCGGATAAAGTATTGCCGGATGTTAATCTAAGCAATGACAAATGGCCTGCTTCCATTTACAAAGAAGAAGAGTAAGGTAAGGTTAAAATACCTATAGCTATAAACCAGTGTGGAAAGTGTTTCCGCACTGGTTTTTTTGTTTCAATTGTGTACTTGATAGGCTTTGATGGAGCTCTTCACTTAGCCTCTATGGTTTTTTAAAAAACATGAAGAATTGAAGGAGTTAAGAGCATGAAGAAAGCTTCTTCTCCCAGTGCCCGCCCTCTTAATTTTCCTTAAAGCCTTAATGGTTAAAAAAAGGATGAAGGATTGAAGGTGTTTAGAACATGAGGGAAGCTTTTTCTCCCAGTATCCGCCCTCTTAATTTTCCTTAATTCCTTAATGGTAAAAAAACATGAAGAATTTTTGTCCAATCAGCTTATAAGGACTTGTCTTGGGATGTAGGTACTGATTTTTGAAATAAAAGATGGTTCCAGGGCTTTACGTTTTTTCATTCTCAGCTAATCTTCTGTGTATTTACTGATCGGTAAATAATCTTCTAATTATAAAATTGGCCATAGTTGTTTGTTGAAAAATAATAGTGTAAAAAGTACATTTATTTTTTGCTTTAGTGCACAACATTCCTTTATATTCGAAATCTGAAATTAATAAGTGTATAAAGAACTTTTATTAATCATTTGTATATTAGTAGAAAGGATCTTTAAGAGCAGGGCCTTGCATGGCCTTCGGTACCTGATAGTTCAGGTTAGTGAGTTAGTACATTAAAGTTCTAAATATCAATAAACCCCATTAAATATGAAATTTGAAAATTTACACAGGTGTATGGCTGTGTTAGTTTTGCTGGGGGTATTCCTTTTCCAGCAAATCCTACCCTTAGGAGCAGCTCCTCTCGCTCAACCCTTATCATCAACATCTGATCTTTATTCCCAGCAGGCCGACATTACTGTAAAAGGAACTGTGGTGGATGGAGAGGGTATGCCCATACCCGGAGTCACCGTGTTGTTAAAAGGAACCACTTCCGGAGTAGCAACCGATTTGGACGGGGCATTTACCATAGATCTCCCTTCTTCCGAAAGCATTTTGGTTTTTTCCTACTTGGGATACGAGACCCAAGAAGTTACCGTGGGCAATCAGACCGCTATCCAAGTAACGCTAAGTGAAAACTTGAGTGATTTGGGTGAAGTAGTAGTAGTAGGATACGGTGTACAGAAAAAAGGGACGATCACGGGTGCTGTAGGCGAGGTGAAGTCAGAGGACCTGATCAAGACGCCTTCTGTCACCACTTCTGAAGCATTGGTCGGTAAGATCCAAGGGGTGACAGCCCGTCAGGGTGACGCGCGTCCTGGATCAAGTGCCAATTTACAGATCCGTAACATGGGGCAGCCCCTGTTTGTGATCGACGGTATTCCTTCGGATGCAGGACAGTTCAATAACCTTGGCCAAAACGATATCGAAAGCATAACAGTGCTAAAGGATGCCTCTGCGGCCATTTATGGTATGCGGGCGGCCAATGGGGTGGTTTTGGTGACCACCAAAAAAGGCAAGGCCAACCAAGAAGCGGAAATCAGCCTTTCGGGCTATTATGGATTGCAAAACTTTACCCGCTATCCCCAGCCGGCAAATGCTTACCAGTTCTTAAGGGCAAATGCTGAATCTGAAGTGAATTTGGGTGGTTCTCCTACCATCAGCCAGGATGAACTTCAAAAATGGCAGCAAGGCACTGAAAAAGGTTATAGAAGTTTTGACTACTATGACTTTATCATGAAGCCTAACGTTCCCCAATATTCCATCAATGGTAGTGCTGTAGGTGGATCTGAAAATACCAAGTACTATTTCTCACTTGGACATCTGAATCAGGATGCTTTGATAGACGATTACCTGTTTCAAAGAACCAACTTCCAGTCTAATATTGACATGACCTTGGCCGAAGGCCTGACTGTAGGGACGCAGCTGAGCGGTAGGATCGAAAATCGGGAACAGGTAGGTGTACCTGGATTGGACGATTATTTCAATCCTTTCCTGAGTATTTTTACCATGTGGCCTACAGAACGTCCCTACGCCAATGACAATCCTAATTACGTCAATGGGGATGTACACAATATCAATGTAAACCCGGCAACCTATACCAAAGAAGTGACGGGTTACGTGGATGAAATTTGGAGAGGGATAAAAGGAAACTTCTATGCCCAATATGAATTTGATTTTGGACTTTCGCTTAAGGGAACCTATTCCTATAATTATACCACCCTGGATTTTGATGGCTTTGAGTATACTTATGATGGCTATCGGTACGATGAGGCAACGGATACCTATGTTACCCGACCTGAATGGGGCAATCAAAACCCATGGAGGGAGAGAAGAAAAAGAAATACAGTAGATAGGGTAGGGCAGTTCCAGGTCAACTATGCCAAAAACTTTGGAGAGCATAATGTGGCAGCCATCGCCGGTTACGAGCGTTGGGATCAAAAGTCTCATTTTATGGTTGTGCATACGGTTCCACCGAACAATTATATTCCACTAATGTCTTTTGCCGATCAGGATTTATTGATTGATGATATTTATCAGGAGGCAAGAGAAGGATATTTGGCCAAGATCAACTATAACTTCAAAGAGAAGTATTTGTTGGAGCTTTTGGCCCGATATGATGGTTCATTTCTGTTTCCACCAGATGATCGCTTTGGCTTTTTCCCAGGAGTGTCCGCAGGCTGGAAAGTTTCTGATGAGGCCTTTATGGATAAGATCAAAGGGAATACGCTTAATGATCTGAAAATAAGGGTGTCCTACGGTCAGACAGGGAATGACCGATTCATTGGAAACAATGCCTTTATTGTGGCGCCTTTCAGCTATTATGCGGGATATAACTTTATTCCTACTGCAGGTGGCAGTGCCATTTTGGACGGGTCTTTCGTGCCCGGTGTAGATCCAAGAGGATTGCCCATCACGAATCTTTCTTGGATTACCAATACCAATTTTAACCTAGGAGTGGATGCTTATATGTTCAATAACAGGCTATTTCTGCAAGGAGATGTCTTCCAGCGAAAAAGAACAGGCCTCCCTGCCGGTAGATACGATGTACTGTTGCCTAACGAGGTGGGTTATGGTTTGCCTGCTGAAAACCTAGAATCAGATGCGCACAGAGGGGTAGAGGGTATCGCAACCTACACGGGTAAAGCCGGGGGAGTAAACTTTTCCCTCAGTGCCAACGGTACCATATCCAGATTGAAAATTATCGATCGATATAAGCCAAGATTCGGAAATTCCTTGAATGAATATAGAAGTGATTTGGAAGGAAGGTGGTCAAACATCAACTGGGGATACCAGGTAATCGGCCGCTTTGAAAGCGAGGAGCAAATAGAAAACTACCCCGTGGACATCGACGGATTGGGTAACAGAAATGTGCTTCCAGGAGACTTTATTTATAAAGATGTCAATGGTGATGGACTTATCAACGGTTTGGATGAAAGACCAATCGGGTATGCGGAAGGAGCCACTCCATATGTGAGCTTTGGGTTGAACGGTTCAGCCAGTTATAAGGGCTTTGAATTGTACTTCAGTTTTGCCGGAGCATCCATGCAGACCTTTACACGAAACTGGGAACTGAGGTATCCTTTCCAGAATAACGGTAACTCGCCGGACTTCATGTTTGAGGACAGATGGCATAGAGAAGATCTCTATAATGCAGACAGTGAATGGGTGTCGGGAACCTATCCCGCCATCAGAAGATTTGGTGCAGGTCACTTGTATAACCATAATGATTTCTGGCTGACCAATGTAAGGTATGTTAGACTGCGTAACCTGGAAATCGGTTATCGGGTACCTTCCTCCGTCCTGGAACGATATGGTCTGAGTGCCCTGAGGTTGTATGCCAACGGTACCAACCTGTTCTCCATTGACAATGTCAAAGAATTTGGCGTGGATCCCGAAATCGGCTCTCCTAATGGGCTGGTGTATCCTCAGCAACGACTGTTCAACTTTGGCTTTAGTCTAACCTTTTAAACCCCGAAATGATGAAATTATTGAAGATAAATATATTGGCTTTCGTGCTGATCGGTTTTGTTTTCTCTTCATGTGAAACTGATTGGTTGGACAGGGAGCCCCCAAACATCCTATTGGATGAGCAAGTATGGAATGACCCCAAACTGATTACCGGTGTGCTTTCCAATTATTATGACAGGTTGCCTAGCCATACCACAACCACGGGCGGTTGGCCTGATTTTGCCGCCTATGACGAGGCGATGTGGTCAGGATATTCCGGCAACGACTGGTTAAATAATCTTCCGACCTATGATTTCGGAAGATGGGGACTGTGGGATTACGGGTTTATCCGTGACATCAACCTGGCCATTGACAAGCTTCAGAACGTGTCCGAACTATCGGACGAAGTCAAGACCCAGTTTATCAGCGAACTTCGCTTTATCAGGGCCTATGTGTACTTCGAGCACGTCAAGCGCATGGGAGGCGTACCGATTATTACCGAGCAGTTGATTTACGATTTCAGTGGGGATCCTTCTTACCTACAATTCCCTAGGAACAAGGAGGAAGAAGTATACGATTTTGTGATCAGCGAGATGGAGGAAATCATTCCTACCATAGAAAATAATGGCAGCCAGACACGGGCCAACAGGTTTACCGCTTTGGCCATTGTATCAAGAGCAGCGCTTTATGCCGGTTCCCTGGCCAAATACAATGGACTGATGGCCTCTCCTATTACCCTTGCCGGCGGTGAAGTGGGGATCAGCCCTAGCCGTGCAAACGAGTATTTTACCAAGTCCTTGGAAGCTTCCAGAGAGATTCTTCAGCAGGGAGGTTACAGTTTGTATAATACCAATCCAGATTTAGGAGAGAATTTCTACGAGGCTATTATCAATAAGAACGGAAACACGGAGGTCATCTGGGCACAGGATTTTCTTTCCTCTGCGGATAAACGTCATGGCTTCACTTACGACAATATCGCAAGGTCAGTGAGGGAAGATAACTTAGGCTCTTCCGCCATCACCCCATCTTTGAATTTGGTAGAGGATTTCGAGTACCTGGACGGAAGCTCAGGAGAGCTGAGGACGAGAACAGCCGATGGGACGGACTATGTCTATTATGACAATGTAGAGGATGTTTTTGCCAACAAGGATGCCCGGCTTTATGGTACTGTGATTTACCCTGGAGCTGACTTTAGGGGACAGGAGGTATTTATGCAGGCTGGAGTGGCCGTATGGAATGGCAACGCTTACGATTTGGTGGAGTCCAATGGTCTAGGTACCAGTTATGAGGACGGCGGGGTCTTGACCGCAGCAGGAGGGCCTCATCGATCCATCCAGGAAGTTTCCAATACGGGATTTTATTTGAGGAAATACATCGATAATGCTGTCGGGGCGAGTACCCGGGGAATCAGAAGTGAAGTTTGGTGGGTGAGAATAAGGCTGGCAGAGATTTATCTTAATGCCGCCGAAGCCGCTTACGAGCTTGGTGAATCCGCCGAGGCACTTGGGTATATCAATAGGCTAAGGGAAAGGGCTGGCTTTGGTGCCAATAGCCTTGCCAGTATTGATATGGAAAAAATCAGGCACGAGCGAAGAGTGGAGCTGGCTTTTGAAGACCATATAGTATGGGATTATAAGCGCTGGAGAGTGGCCCATGAAAAGTGGAATGGAAGCACGAGTAACCCCGAGAGTATGGTCTATAGCCTTTATCCTTATAGGGTGGTAAGACCGGGAAGCCCCAATGACGGAAAGTATATTTTCGTGAAGTCTGTGGCCCCGAGGTTCAGGGCTCCTCGATTCTTCCAAATGGGGAATTATTACTCGCTTATCGGTCAAAACCTGATCGATGCCAACCCTAAACTTGTAAGAAACCCGTTCCATTAAACCCTAGAAATTATGAAATTGAATATAATAATAAAATCATGCCTTCTTTTGATTTTAGGTTTGGCAGCGGTAAGCTGTGAATACGACAATTTCGAAGAGCCTAAATCAACTTTGAGTGGAAGAATAGTGTATCAAGGAGAGCCCTTGGGTCTGCGGAGCCAGGGGGTGCAGCTGGAGCTTTGGCAACACGGTTACGACCTGTTCCAAAAAATACCGGTACACGTGGCGCAGGACGGGACCTTTTCGGCGGTGCTGTTTGATGGCGACTATAAGCTGACCTTGCTTAGGGGTAACGGTCCCTGGATGGACAATACAGATTCCTTGGACGTGCAGCTGAGAGGTTCCCAGATGATTGATGTGGAAGTGGAGCCTTATTATACACTGTCAGCACCCAGTTATTCTGTAAACGGAAACACCATGACCGTGAATTTTACCGTGAATGGTATCCATACTGACCGGAATTTGGAGTTTGCCAGTATTTATATGGGCAGGACTTCCCTGACGGATGCTTTAAGAAATGAAGGGGCTGCCACCGTGCAAGCGGCCAATATCACTTTGGGTACCCCTATGAGCATAGATGTGGAAATCCCTGCGGGCTTAGCAGGAAGAAGTGACATTTATGTCCGTGTGGGAGTCAAAACTGCCGGTGTTCAAGAGCAACTGTATTCCCAAGTGGAAAATGTTTCCCTTTAGGAAATTCATACTAAATGTAACCTGTTAACCTAATAGATCCGACTGCCCGCCTTTGGCGGGCGGCCGGATTTTTCTTTAAAAGCTGTTTTCATGAAAAAATCTACTTGGCTACTGCTCTTTTGTCTATGCTTACTTTCGGGACTTAAGGCACAGACCATATCTGTCCATGATCCCGTCATGGCGAAAGAGGGCGGTACTTATTATCTTTTTAGTACCGGTAGGGGAATAGCCGTATGGTCTTCTGATGATATGGAAAACTGGGAAAGGGAAGAGCCGGTATTTGCAGAGGCCCCTGCTTGGGCCAAAGAAGTGGTCCCGGATTTTAAAAACCATATCTGGGCTCCTGATATTTCCTATCATAATGGCCGGTATTATCTCTATTATTCCATTTCTACCTTCGCGAAGAATACTTCGGCCATAGGTGTGGCCACCAACAAGACCTTGGATCCTGATTCCGCGGATTTCAAGTGGACAGACCATGGGATAGTTGTGGAAAGCGTGCCCGGCAGGGATTTGTGGAATGCCATCGATCCCAATATCATTACGGATGAGCAGGGAAATAAATGGATGGCCTTTGGCTCTTTTTGGGCTGGTTTAAAGCTGGTAAGGCTTTCGGAAGATTTGCTTTCAGTAAAAAATGGAGCAGAAGACTGGTATACGATTACGAGAAGGCCAAGGACATTTGCGCTGGACGAAAGAGATCCGGGGGATGCTGCAGTGGAAGCTCCTTTTATCTTCAAAAAGGACGGCTATTATTACCTTTTTGTCTCTTTTGATCTGTGCTGCAGAGGAGAAAATAGCACCTATAAAATGATGGTAGGGAGGTCAAAAGACCTGCAAGGTCCTTATGTGGACAAGGAAGGAAAAAGCTTATATCAAGGAGGAGGAACCTTGGTGCTTGAGGGGAATGAAGATTGGTATGGAGTGGGGCATAATGCGGCATATACTTTTGATGGGCTGGATTATTTGGTTTTTCACGGCTACGAGGCCAAGGAAAATGGCACGCCTAGGCTGTTTGTCCGTGAGATAGATTGGGATGATGAAGGCTGGCCAAAAGTAACACTGCAGTAAGATGGGCAGAATTATCTTAAGCTATTTCAAACTTTCCTTGGCCATTGTAGGGCTGCTATTTGCCTGTACGGTTGATCCAGAGGACCCTGATGGGGGAGGAGATGTGACCGGTAAAGACCAGGATTTTCAACTGACAGCTATCAAAGATGCCTACGCTTCCATTTCTTCATTCAGTCAATCCTCGAAGTGGGGACCTTATAATGTTCATGATCCTTCCATCATCAAGGTCGGAGAATGGTACTACAGTTACAGTACGGATGTGGCTTATGGCCAGCCTTTGGTTAGGGTAGGTATACAAGTAAGAAAATCCAAAGATCTTGTCCAATGGGAGTTTGTGGGATGGGCCTACGATGGTCGACCACAACAGGCTGTTAATTATATCAGATCGTTCGGTGCGGAGCCATTCGAAAACCTATGGGCTCCCTATATTATAAAGGTGGACGATGGTTTTCGGCTGTACTATTCCCTTTCATCTCCAGTACACAAACTGAGTGCAATAGGTCTTTTGGCATCCTCCTCTCCCGAAGGGCCATGGCAACAGGCCGGTTTGGCGGTTACCTCCAATACCGACATTCCCATGACCAATGCCATCGATCCGGCCGTGCAGGTGGACCAAAATGGCAGGCACTGGATGTATTATGGCTCGGCCTATGACGGGATTTATGTAGTGGAGCTTGATCCGAATACAGGCTTGGCAAAAACGGCAGGAGACAAAGGAAAAAGGATTGCACAGCGGGCTTTTTCAGGTGGGGTAATTCATGGGAACATAGAAGCCCCAGAGGTCATCTTTAATGAAAAAACGGGCTATTATTACCTGTTCCTTTCTTATGATTGGTTGGAAAGCAAGTATAATATCCGTGTTGGACGATCGAGAAATCCGGAAGGTCCCATTATGGATTTTCATGGGAATGATATGAACGGCGAACAGGATAATGGACCAATGATAGTAGCTCCCTATCAATTTCAAGGTCATGGAGGATGGCAGGGAACAGGGCACAATGCAGTGTTTAGAGGAGGAGAGAATTATTTCATAGCCCATCAGGGCAGGCCCAGTACAGACAGGTTTTTTATGATCATGCATGTCCGCAAGCTTTACTGGACAGAAGAGGGCTGGCCGGTGGCTTCTCCACAGCGATATGCTGCTATAGAACAAAAGGGAGTGGCCAAAGAGGATTTGGTCGGTACTTGGGAACAGATCGTCTTAGGGTACAGGGTAGTTCCTGGTTTTGCTGAGGAGCAAAGTTCACCGGACCATCAAGTATCGTATTATCTCAATCTAAACCAAGACGGAAGCATAGATGGCAATCCGGAGAACGAATGGTCTTATGACGGTTCTTGGATGACTTTAAATTACGGAAAGGGTATTTTTATAGACAAAGTAAGGGTGTTTCAAGGCTATGACTGGGAAAACCATCGGGAAACCTTGCTTTATAGCGGTTTGAACAACGAAGGGACGGCCATATGGGGAAAAAAGAAATGAGGTAAGATCATTAAACAATATGGTGTGGGTAAGTAATGGTCTCAAAAAGGTGTCCACAAATTTTCACGAATTTCTTTATAGAGTGATTCTAGCATAAAGAAAGAGAATTGATGAAATTATAACTGTAGTCCTGTGATATTTAGATAGATAAACCATTTGATAAAATGAGGAAAACAATAAATCGCCTAATTATAGCTGCTTTTTTTACCATGTCCGGGCAAAGTGTGTTTGCCCAGCAAAATGGCAATGGCCCATCAATCCAATTGTTTGATCTCAATCAGGTCAAGCTTTCTCCGAGTCCTTTTCTAAATGCCCAGCAGGTGGATAGGGATTATATCCTGGAGATGGATGTGGACCGGTTGTTGGCTCCCTATATGTTGGAGGCGGGCATTGGTTGGCCGGCCGAGCGGTATGGGAATTGGGAAAATACGGGGCTTGATGGACATATCGGGGGACATTATCTGTCTGCTTTGTCCATGATGTATGCCAGTACAGGGGATCAGGAAATGAAGCTCAGGATGGACTATATGGTGGAGCAGTTGGCCATTGCCCAGAAGAAAAACGGAAACGGATATGTGGGAGGGATTCCGGGTGGCATGGCCATGTGGGAAGAAGTTGGAAAAGGGCAGATTGACGCGGGAGGTTTTTCGCTCAACCAAAAGTGGGTGCCCCTGTACAATATCCATAAAATCTATGCAGGCTTGCGTGACGCCTTTGAAATTGGCGGGAATGAGCAGGCAAAGGAGGTTTTGGTCGAATTAAGCGATTGGTTTTATGAACTGACCAAAGACCTTTCCGAGGAGCAGTTCCAAAGAATGTTGATCAGTGAGCATGGGGGAATGAACGAAGTTTTTGCCGATGTGGCAGCGATTACAGGGGATAAAAAATACCTTGAGCTGGCAGAGAAAATGTCCCATCAGGTGCTTTTGCAGCCATTGGCACAGGGAAATGACCAACTGACCGGTATGCATGCCAATACCCAAATCCCAAAGGTGATCGGTTTTCAGCGGATCGCCCAAGAAGCGGATTTGCCGGAATATGAAAAGGCAGCAGATTTCTTTTGGCGTACAGTAGCGGAAAACAGGTCCGTGGCGATTGGAGGAAATAGTGTGAGAGAGCATTTTCATCCGGAGGACGATTTTTCATCCATGTTATCTTCCAATCAGGGGCCTGAAACCTGCAATACCTATAATATGCTCAGGTTGAGTGAGGACCTGTTTGTTTCCAAACCTGAGGCAGCCTTTGTCGATTTTTATGAGAGGGGATTGTATAATCATATACTGTCCAGCCAGCACCCCAGCAAAGGGGGCTTTGTGTATTTTACTCCGATGCGCCCCGGGCACTACCGGGTATATTCCCAGCCGCATGAGGGCTTCTGGTGCTGTGTAGGTTCCGGGCTGGAAAACCATGCCAAGTACGGTGAGTTCATCTATGCCAATAGCAATGATGCCCTCTATATCAATTTGTTTATCCCTTCAGTACTAAACTGGAAAGAAAAAGGGCTGGTGCTCCAACAGGAAACGGACTTTCCGCAAGAGGAGAAAAGCACTTTTACCTTTAAGCTGAAAAAGGCCAAGAAATTTGCAGTAAAACTCCGATACCCATCCTGGGTGGCTGAGGGGGCACTAGAGGTTAAGGTCAATGGAAAGCCTATAGCGGTAGATGCAAAGCCATCTTCCTATCAGACCATAGCCAGGAAATGGAAAGACGGGGATAGGCTTACGGTAAGCCTTCCTATGGATGTGAAATGGGAACCCTTGCCGGACGGTTCCAATTGGGGAGCATTTGTTTATGGTCCGATCGTTTTGGCCTCGGAAGGGGGGCAGGAAAATATGCCCGGTTTATTTGCTGATGACAGTAGGATGGGCCATGTGGCTTCCGGAAAGATGGTGCCGCTTTCAGAGGTGCCTATGCTGGTCACAGATGAAAAAGCCCCTGAAACCATGCTCAGCAGGGAGGAGAAGCCCTTACGTTTTTCTCTTGCTGCCAGTACTTCTTCCGATAAGAAGAAAGGGTTTGAACTGAAACCTTTTTATGAAATCCATGAGGCCAGGTATCAAATGTATTGGCCTTTGACATCTCCTGATAAGCTGGAAGAAACCAAAGCTGCAATAAGCAAAAAGGATGAGGTGATGTTGGCATTGGAGCGGAAAACCGTAGACCAGATAGCCACCGGAGAGCAACAACCCGAGTCGGACCATTTCTTCAAAGGGCAACAGACGGTCTCGGGAAATCAGGATGGCTATTTTTGGAGAAGCAGTACCGCTTGGTTCAGCTATGAGCTGAAGAACAAGGAGCACTTGGCCAGAAAGCTGAGAATTACCTATCCTGCTAAAGTCGAGGGGCAGCTTTTCGATATCTATATCAATGGCCAGCTTTTCCAAGAAGTCCAGCTGGAAAGCAAAGAAGGAAGCAGCCAGGAAATGGATTATCCATTGCCCGAATCCCTTCAGCAGGAGGAAAAGTTGGTTGTGGAATTCCGGGCAAAAGACGGCCAGGCTACTGAAAGGATCTACTATGTCCGGCTAATGAAATAGTCAACTGGTCAGCTGGTCAGGATTTCAGCTAGTCGGGATTTGTAATCCCGACTTATGATAAGTAGGATGTGTAATCCATTTCATGATTAAGTAAGAAACAATAGCTTAAAACTTATAACTCTATACTCATGACTAAAGAAACCATGAAAAAAATAACCTTGTTTTTTTGCCTGCTCCTTGGTTGCATGGCCTGCTCCAAAGAGGCAGATATGACCTTGACATCTCCCGATGGGCAGTTGGCCTTGGAGGTGAAATTGGATGAAGGAAAAATCCTTTATCATTTAAGCAGAAAAGGGCAGGAAGTGCTGGAATGGTCCCAGCTTGGTGTAGTGATGGACAAAGCTGATTTTTACCAGGGGCTTAACCTAAAGGAAGTTTCTGATGCCAAGGAGGTGAGGGATCAGTATACTTTGTTGCATGGAAAGAAGAAGGAAATAGCGTATCAGGCCCATGAGAAACTCTATAGTTTTCAAAATGCCGATGGGCAGTTGATGAGCATTGCTTTCAGGTTATCCAATGACGGACTTGGTTTCCAGTATCAGTTTGAAGGAGAAGAAGTGTATACGATTGAAGAGGAAAAAACCACCTATAATTTTCCTGAAGC
The DNA here is from genome assembly GCF_054777495.1 of Echinicola sediminis. Lineage (NCBI taxonomy): Bacteria > Pseudomonadati > Bacteroidota > Cytophagia > Cytophagales > Cyclobacteriaceae > Echinicola > Echinicola sediminis. The sequence continues at coordinate 14,924 of NZ_BAAHAP010000073.1, forward strand.
AGCCAAAGCCTGGATGCAGCCGATTGCAGAGGTCAATACGGGCTGGGAAGGCAGTAATCCTTCCTATGAGGAAGAATATCAGATGGCTGTCCCAGTAGGTACTCCTTCCCCAATCTCTTCGGGTTGGGTTTATCCGGCTCTGTTCCAGAGCAATGGGACTTGGGTTTTGATTTCGGAAGCAGGACTGGGAAGTGATTATTGTGCTACCCGTCTACATGCCGCATCTCCTGAAGGAGAATATAGTGTTTCCTTTCCTGGCCCTGAGGAAGTATTCCCTGGAGGACCTGCCAAGCCAACAAGTGCTTTACCTTGGAAGTCGCCATGGAGGGTTCTGGCTGTTGGGGAATTGGGAACTGTCGTGGAATCCACCCTTGGCACAGATCTTGCCAAACCTCAAATTTCCATGGATGCTGGATTTGTAGAAGCAGGGCAGGCCGCTTGGAGCTGGGCCTTGGGAAAAGATGGGTCCATAACTTATGACATTCAAAAGTCCCATATCGATTTTGCTGCAGAGATGGATTACGAACATTGCCTGATTGATGTCAACTGGGATACGACCATTGGATATGATAAAATAGGGGAGTTGGTGGAGTATGCTTCAAAAAAAGGGGTGAAGGTACATTTATGGTACAATTCGGCGGGTTCCTGGAATACCACGCCTTACCATCCCCGTAACCTGTTGCTGGAGGATGAAGGGCGCTTGGCGGAATTACAGCGCATCAAAGAAATGGGGGTAGCGGGCGTGAAAATTGACTTTTTTGGCGGTGATGGCCAGTCGATGATAGGATATTATCACGATATTCTAAATGATGCCGCCAAGGTAGGCCTGATGGTGAATTTTCACGGGACCACCCTTCCTAGGGGCTGGCAAAGGACTTATCCGCATTTGATGACCATGGAATCCGTCAAAGGTTTCGAAATGATCACCTTTGAGCAGGCCTTTGCTGACAGGGCACCACAACATTGCCTGATGCTTCCTTTTACAAGGAACGTCTTTGATCCTATGGACTTTACACCAATGTCACTGGACAGGATACCGAATATTGACCGGGCCACCTCCAAAGCTTTTGAGCTTGCGTTGACGGTTATTTTTGAGTCGGGCATCCAGCATTTGGCCGAATCACCGGAAGGAATGGCCAAGCAACCGGAAGAGATCAAGGACTTCTTGAGAGGCTTGCCGGATACCTGGGAAGATACCAGGTTTGTAGAGGGGTATCCAGGTGAATATGTCCTCATGGCCAGAAAGGGCCCTCAATCCTGGTATGTGGCAGGGATCAATGCTTCTGCTTCCGAAAAATCCATGAAACTGGAGGACTTATCCTTTGATACGGGAGCAGAAGAATGGTTGCTAATACAGGATAATGCGGATAAAGATGGTTTTGAGGTGAAAAAGATCGCGCACAAAAGCGGTGAGGAGATAAAATTACCGGTAAATGGTGGCTTTATTCTTTTTCAATTGAAATAAAAAATGTAATTTAGACACTTAATATTCAATAAACCTCTTAAAATCATGAAGAAGACACTATTCCGAGGCCTTTTTTTGGCGGTGACATTACTGTCCGGCCTCAATGTATTGGCCCAAAGTAAGCTGGTGGTCAATGCGGACCAAGGAAAGACCCAGATTAGCCGACATATTTATGGCCATTTCAGCGAACACTTAGGCCGCTGTATTTATGGCGGTATCTGGGTGGGAGCAGATTCCGATATTGAAAACATAGACGGTTATAGGACGGATGTTTTCCAGGCCTTAAAAAACCTGAATATCCCCAACCTAAGGTGGCCAGGAGGCTGTTTTGCCGATGAATACCACTGGACAGACGGCATTGGCCCGAAGAGTGAAAGGCCAAAGATGATCAACACCCACTGGGGTGGCGTGACCGAGGATAATTCTTTTGGTACGCACGAATTCCTGACTTTCTGCGAAATGTTGGAGACCGAGCCTTACATCACCGGAAATGTGGGAAGCGGATCTGTGGAGGAAATGTCCAAGTGGGTGGAGTACATCAATTTTGACGGGGTGAGTCCCATGGCAGATCTTAGGAAAAGAAACGGCCGTGAGGAACCTTGGCAGATAAAATACTGGGGTGTAGGCAACGAAAGCTGGGGCTGTGGAGGAAACATGACGCCCGAGTACTATGCCAATGAGTACCGAAGATACGCCACTTTTGCCAGGAATTATCCCGGAGCCAATCTCTATAAGATCGCCGGTGGAGCCAATGCCACGGATTATAACTGGACAGAGGTATTGATGAAAAACATTCCCCTGCACATGATGGACGCCATGTCCCTGCATTATTATACCATCCCGGGATCTTGGGGCAACAAAGGTTCCGCCACGGAGTTTTCGAAAGAAGAGTACCTGACCACCTTGGAGAAGGCGGCGTTTATGGATCAGCTTTTGGTGAACCATGGAACCAGAATGGACAAGTATGATCCCAATAAAAGGGTGAAATTGATTGTGGACGAATGGGGGACCTGGTATAATGTGGAACCCAATACCAACCCAGGCTTCCTTTATCAGCAAAATACACTGAGGGATGCCTTTGTAGCTGCCATTACCCTGAATATCTTCAATAAGCATGCTGACCGCGTTCATATGGCCAATTTGGCCCAAACGGTGAACGTACTTCAAGCTTTGATTCTGACCGATGAGGAGGAAATGCTATTGACTCCTACCTACCACGTGTTTGATCTTTACAAACCGCACATGGATGCCACTTTGCTGCCTTCCTTCCTGAATTCTGATCAAGTGGAGGCGGGCAATGTGAAAATGGATGCCTTAAATGCTTCCAGTTCCTTGTCGGAGGACGGAACGGTGAATATCAGCATCGCCAACGTGGATCCGGACAAAGACATTGATTTGGACGTATTTCTACATGGTACGGATGCAAAATCGGTAAGCGGACGATACCTGACCGCTCCGGAACTTAATTCGCACAATTCTTTCGAAAACAAAGAGGTGGTGAGCATAAAAGAGTTCAAGGACTTCAAGTGGAACAAAGAGGTGCTGAAGGTAAAGGTACCAGCAAAGTCCGTGATAGTTCTTCAGGTAAAATAGTGTAGTATTGCTCTATAGTCTTGAGTACTGAGTATTTAGTAGTGAGACGAAAGCAGTGGTCTGTAGACAAAGGTCTGTGGACTCAATACTTAGTAAGCAATAACCAATAATCAATAACGAAAGCATGAATAAAAACTTTGTCATCGGTCTGGATTACGGTTCTGATTCTGTCAGGGCAGTAATCGTCAATACAGCGGACGGGGAGGTAAAAGCCAGCCATGTGTTCTGGTATCCCCGATGGAAGGAAGGGAAATATTGTGATCCGGTGAAAAACCGGTTCAGACAGCATCCTTTGGATCATCTGGAAGGTTTGGAAGTGACCATCAAGGCTGTGATAAAAGAATCCGGTATACCTGCAGAACAGATCAAAGGGATCTGTGTGGATACCACCGGTTCTTCACCGATGGCAGTGGATCAGAAAGGCCAGCCTTTGGCCCTTTCCCCGGAATTTGCCGAAAATCCCAATGCGATGATGGTGCTCTGGAAGGATCATACGGCCATTAAGGAAGCTGATGAGATCAACGAACTGGCCAGAAGCTGGGGAGGTGAAGATTATACCAAATACGAAGGCGGTATCTATTCCTCCGAATGGTTCTGGGCAAAGATCCTTCATGTGATCCGTGAAGATGAAGCCGTGGCCAATGCGGCCTATTCCTGGATGGAACACTGTGATTTCATTACAGCAGAACTGATCGGTTCAGAGGATCCGCTCAGTGTAAAAAGAAGCCGTTGTGCAGCGGGACACAAGGCCCTTTGGCATGACAGCTGGGGAGGATTGCCCCCTAAGGAGTTTTTAGGCAAGCTGGATCCTAGATTGGCCGAACTGAAAGAAAGACTTTATTCAGCAACCTATACTTCGGATCTTCCTGCAGGCAAGCTGAGTGCCAAGTGGGCTGAAAAGCTGGGCCTCAGTGCTATTACCGTGGTAGCAGTGGGTACATTTGACGCCCATGCCGGTGCTGTAGGGGGAGAAGTAGCTGAAAACACCTTGGTCAAGGTAATGGGGACCTCTACCTGTGATATCATGGTGGCCTCTTATGATGCGATCGGTGATAACCTGGTAAAAGGGATTTGCGGACAGGTGGACGGTTCTGTAATTCCGGGCACCATTGGCCTAGAGGCCGGACAGTCCGGTTTCGGGGATGTGTTGGCTTGGTTCAAAAACCTGGTGGTGAAGCCTACGGCTGATATCATCAGGGCCAGTAAGCAGCTGGAAGAAAGCCAAAAAGAGGCCTTGATCAAAGAAATTGACGATCAGTTGCTGATCAAACTTACCGAGGAGGCTTTGCAGATTCCGCTTTCTGAGACGGCTCCAGTAGCCTTGGACTGGGTAAATGGCCGAAGAACCCCTGATGCCAACCAAGGGCTGAAAGGTGCCTTGATGGGCTTGAGCATGGGGACTGATGCTGCCAGGGTGTTCAAGGCCTTGGTGGAATCCATTTGCTTTGGTTCCAAGAAAATTGTGGACCGTTTCCGAGAGGAGGGGGTACAGATAGACGCGGTGATCGGTATGGGCGGCGTGGCCAAAAAGTCCAAGCTGGTGATGCAGACCATGGCGGACGTGTTGAACATGCCGATCAAGATTGCTACTTCTGATCAGGCTCCTGCACTGGGTGCGGCCATGTATGCAGCGGTTGCGGCCGGCATCCATCCGAGCACAGAAGCTGCCATTGCTGCGATGAGCAACGGTTTTGACGCGGTTTATGAACCGATTGCTGAAAACGTGACCGTTTACGAAAAACTATATGCCCAATACGTCGAGTTTGGAACCTTTGTGGAAGGTGAAAAAGCGGTGGCATTGGCCGAATAAATAAAACCCGAAATATGCATTAGCCTATCTGTTGCGGACTGAAACTGGTTTAAAATCAGTTGCTTCGCTGCTGTTTTCGACTTCGCCATAGCGGTGCTATGCCTCAGTCTCCAAACAGCCTGATTTTCTTACATTTTCAGTCCTCACTACGATTCCCAATGCATAATCCGGGTTAATAACCACTGACAGCCGAAAGCCTCTTCGCCCTGGTGAAGGGGCTTTTTTATTGGATCGGTATAATAAATCCATTCTGGCAAATTCGGGTCAGTTGGAGAGCTGGCTCATTCCGGCCTGGTAAAGTCGTCCACTTCCATTGACTTGTACTTGTTTCCTGCTGATTTTTGCTGATGAAATTTGACCCTGTTTTTTCAGAGCTGTTCAGTATTCCAAAACCGTTCCGGATTTATAACGGAGCTGTTCCAGATTTGCATCGAAGCTATTCAGAATTTATATATGTGCTGTTCCGGATTTGCAATCCGGAACCATAATGGGATTTACGGTATCCCTATTGCAAATTAGATAGGCCTTTATCCAGGGCAGCTGAACTGCTGTATGCTGATACTTCCGTTTTTTTGGATGACCAGCCTAATCTCATCGGCTGAGTCAGGGAGCTGAAAAACCTGCTGTTCCCTCAATAGGAAATGCTAATGACTATCAGGCTTCACCTTGAGATGCAAACCAGTTAAAGTATAATGAAGAATGAAAAAACTGAAATCCGAGTTGCAAACTCGGATTAGCGAGGTTTAATGAATTTATAACGGAGCTGTTCCAGATTTGCATCGAAGCTATTCAGAATTTATATATGTGCTGTTCCGGATTTGCAATCCGGAACCGTATTAAGATTTACGGTATCCCTCTTCCAAATTAGACAGGCCTTTATCCAGGGCAACTGAACTGCTGTATGTCGATACTTCCGTTTTTTTGGATCACCAGCCTAATCTCATCGGCTGAGCCAGGGAGCTGAAAAACCTGCTGTGCCCTCAATAGGAAATGCTAATGACTATCAGGCTTCACCTTGAGATGCAAACCAGTTAAAGTATAATGAATGGTCTGAAATCCGATTTACAAACTCGGATTAGCGAGGATGCACATAGATCCATAATAGACTGATATCGGACGCTGTTCCGGATTTGCAATCCGGAACCAATAAGTAACTCGGATGTGGATTTGTAATCCGGAAGGTTCTGTTGTGCTTTTTTCAATCGCACAACTGGCATTATCATTAACCAAAGCCTCTGGAGAGTAACTGCTCAAGCAAATCACCGACATAATAGGCGACCACCGCAGCGATGGCACCCAGAAAAAGGGTTTCCAATACTCCTTTCCACATTTTGGTTTGGTTTACATGGGCTTTTAATAGGCCAATAAGGGCAAAACCGGCTCCGGTCAGCAGGGAGGTAATCAGAAAAACATTTTTGTCAAGAGGCAAAAAGTAATCCCAAACGTATACTGATAAGGGGATCAATCCGATCGCGATGAAAGAGATATAGGTAAAAAAGCCAATCCAAAATGGGTTCTTTTTATCCTTGATCATCTCCAGTTCTTCCTTCATCATTACATCCACCCAGCGGTCTTTGTCCTTGGTAATGGTTTCCACTACCTGTTCCAGCAATTCGCCCTCAAATCCTTTTTCTTTATAGATTTCCCTGATTTCCTCTTTTTCATCCCTGGGCATGTGTTTGATTTCCCAATATTCTCTTCTGCGGTGTTTATGGTAATTGTCCCTTTCGGTTTTGGCTGCTAAATAAGCCCCAATGGACATAGAAAAGCCATCCGCCAGTAAATTGGCGAAGCCAAGAATGATAATGATGGAACTGTTTAGTCCTGCTCCGACTGAGCCCGCTACCACGGCAAAAGTGGTCACGCAACCATCAATACCACCATAAACAAATTCCTTTAGGTACTTTTCAAAATTGGAGGGAGAGGCATTTTCCTCTTGGATGTGTTTTGCCGGATCCTCTATGTTTTCCATCGTGTTAGTGCTAATGACCTGGAACTGGCCTCTTTGTTAACAATATACCGATTTTATACACTAAATCTAAGGCATGATCGAGTCACGGAGCTGTTCCAGATTTGCATCGAAGCTATTCAGAATTTATATATGTGCTGTTCCGGATTTGCAATCCGGAACCGTATTAAGATTTACGGTATCCCTATTGCAAATTAGATAGGCCTTTATCCATGGCAGCTGAACTGCTGTATGTCGATACTTCCGTTTTTTTGGATGACCAGCCTAATCTCATTGTCTGAGTCAGGGAGCTGAAAAACCAAGGTGGTTTCGTTTCTTTTGATCAATCGGGGAGCGATAAAATCCCCGCTGTTTTCATCGAACAACAGATGGCCGTTACGCATGTGGTGGAAGACTTCATTGAAGGAGAGCTTATCAAAGGTGTAAATATGGGAAAAACAGTCTTGGTAGGCTGAGACCGTATACGTAGCGTTTTCAAATAGGGTGACCTTGCTGGAAACAGGGTAGTTTTTACCATACAGTTCCACCGTATCTTTGGCTTCTTTGGTGCCCTGTTTTTTGCCAAGAAGTTGTGGGAACGTTGTGGTAGGTTGGTTGGGGGATAAGGAGGGAGGGATATCGGAGAGGTCTCCGCTGAAGACGTATCCGCTTTGATCCTTCCTTTTTACCTCGAGCCAGGTACCAGTCAGTTCAAGTTGCATATGGACTTTTTGGGAAGCGGATTTCTGGGTGCTGTGGAGGATTTCCAACCTTTCTCCGGGGACCAGGGAGGAGATGGTCCTTGCATTTTCACTGGGCCGTGATTTTAATTCCGTACCCAGATAATTGATCACGTAAACGGAGGTGCCTGCCTTAAAATCTTTGGCAGATAAGCCTAGACAGAGCAGCAGTGAGAAAAGGAGAAGACATGCCTTTTTCATAATGATAGCGGTTTTGGTGAATAATCTACCGAAACAAGGATCAAGGCATAGGTCTAAGCAAGGTAATTGTAATTTACATAAAACTAATTGTTTTTCAATGGGTTGGGAGGGTTTTCCTGACGGAGGTCTTACTTTCTGACAGAGGATTCCCTGATATGTAACTGGGCATTCAACACAATTTTTTTCTGAATCGGCCTTCCCTCGTAGATTTGTTCTAAAATCACCTTGGCGGCATTTCGACCAATATCATAAGTAGGGTGGGCTACGGAAGTGAGGTTGGGCTCGACCACAGTGGCATGGAACTCGTCTGAGAATCCCGCCAGCAGAATGTCATCGGGGATCTTGAAACCGCTGTTTTTGATCTCCTTCATGGCGGCAAAGATTACGGTGTCGTTGACCCCGAGGATGGCATCGGGTCTTTCGGGCAAGTTCAGCAGTTTACGGATGGCGGTCGCTGCTTTGCCAGGTGATAGGTCCGTATGGACAAGGTATTTTTTGTCAAAGGGGATGCCGGTTTCTTCCAGCCCTTGGAGATAGCCTTCTGCCCTTTCCTTTACAATGTTCAGGTGCTTTGGGCCGGTAATGTGCGCTATTTTCCTGGCCCCGTTGGCATGAAAGTGCGTGGTGATGTCCTTGGCCATGGAGACATTGTCCACTACCACGGTGGAAACCTGTTTTTCGAGACAAATCCTGTCAAAGAAGACCAGGGGAACCTCATGGTCCAGGACTTTTTGGAAGTGTTCCGTGGTATTGCTGTTCTGGGCCAGGCATACGATCAGCCCGTCAATCCTCAGGTTCAGCAGGTTGTTGACACATTCGATTTCTTTTTGGAGGGATTCTTTGGAGGAGGAAATCACAATATAATACCCCGCTTGCTGCAGCTCATCTTCGATGCCCGCGATGATGGAGGAGAAAAAGTAAGTGACCAGATCCGGAACGATCACCCCAATTACCCGGGTTTGTTGCCGCAGCAGTCCCATGGCCAAAGGGTTGGGGATATAGTTCCACTTTTGGGCCAAGGCCTGAATTTTTTTGGTCAGGACTTTATCGATGTCCGGATGATCTTTGAGAGCCCTCGATACGGTGGAAATGGAAACCCCTATTTCTTTGGCCAAATCTTTCAGTGTGACCCGCTTCTTTTTCATGTAACAAATTAATTTAAATTATTTTCAACCCGCAAACCTTTTCGCAAAGCTTTGCAGGTTGAAAGGCTTGAATATCTGGCGTTAGAACTGTTTTTTTCAGCGGATTATTAATTATCTTGGTGTCCTTTTCCTAAAATAACTAATTAAGAAATGACATTACAACCCTTAGGTAACACCGGGATTCAGGTGCCTGCTATCATTTTTGGCACCAGTGCATTGGGCAATTTATTTACCGCCCTGGATCCCAAAGTGAAGCAGGAGATCGTTGCAGAGAGCATCCGTTACACACAGCCACAAACATTCTTTGATTCAGCAGGAAAATACGGGGCCGGTTTGGCCTTGGAGTCTTTGGGCACTGCGCTTAATGCGCTGGGTGTACCCAAGGACCAAGTCGTTGTGAGCAACAAACTTGGCTGGGTAAGGGCTCCCTTGCTCACCGAAGAGCCCCAGTTTGAGAAAGGAATTTGGAGGGACCTGAAGCATGACGCTGTACAGAAAATCAGTTATAAAGGGATTTTGGAGTGTTTTGAGGAAGGCAATCAACTGCTGCAAGGGTATTCCACGCAATTGGCCTCGGTTCATGATCCGGACGAATACCTCGCTAAGGCGACCAATGAAGAGGAAGAAAAGGCCTTATTCAATGATATCCTAGAAGCTTACAGGGCTTTGGAAGACCTGAAGAAGCAAGGTTTGGTCAAGGGTATCGGCGTCGGAGCGAAAGACTGGAAAGTGATTCCAAGGATTTACAAGCATATCAAGCTCGATTGGGTGATGATTGCCAATAGCATGACCATCATGTCCCACCCTCAGGATTTATTGGCCTTTATGCAACAACTGGCCGATGACGGTGTGGGGATTTTGAATTCCGCCGTTTTCCATTCTGGATTTTTGGTAGGAGGAGACTATTTTGATTACCAGCTGATCAAGCGGGATATGCCTGAACACCGGGCGAAATTTGAGTGGAGGGACAAGTTTTTTGCCGTGTGTAAAGAATTCAATATCACGCCGGCCCATGCCAGTGTCCAGTTTGGCCTATCGGCACCTGGGGTGACCAGTGTGGCCCTGAGTACTACCGAGCCGGAGAAGGTGAAGCGAAATGTGGATTCCACGGTCAATACACTTCCCGAAGAATTTTGGTCGGAATTAAGGAACCGGGACTTGCTCCATGACTATAGTCCTGTTTAATTTGAACTAAACAATTTACCCGTATATAAAATGAATAACCAATCGAAATCGGCACTGGTGTCCAAATCGACACTGCTGCCCTTTATTTTGCTTACCAGCCTTTTCTTACTGTGGGGCTTGGCCAATAACATGACCGACACCCTGTTGGCAGCGTTCAAGAAGATCCTCAGTATGACGGATACCCAGACCTCCTGGATCCAGATGGCCTTTTACGGCGCCTACTTCTGTCTTGCCCTGCCAGCGGCCATTTATATCAAGAAATATACCTATAAGTCGGGGGTACTCTTGGGACTCGGGCTTTTTGCCGTGGGAGGACTGTTGTTCTATCCTGCCAGTATCCTGATGTCCTATGGCTTCTTCCTGTTTGCCCTGTATGTATTGGCCGGCGGCCTTTCCATATTGGAGACTTCCGCAAACCCTTATATCATGGTGATGGGACCGGAGGATTCTGCCACCAGACGTCTGAATTTGGCCCAATCTTTTAACCCGGTAGGCTCCATCATCGGGGTGCTGCTCAGCAAATTGTTTATCCTCTCTCAACTGAACGTGGCAGAAGCCGACGAGCGGAGCCAGATGACCGCGGAGCAGTTGCAGCAGGTAAGGCAAGCGGAACTGGATGCGGTGATGAGCACTTATGTGGGGGTAGCCTTGTTCCTGGTATTGGTTTGGTTGCTGATCAAGTTTACCAAAATGCCCACCGCTTCTGAAAATGAAGAGCAGGATTCCCTGGCCAATGGTTTCAAGCGGCTTTTTGCCAATAAGAACTATACTTTCGGGGTACTGACCCAGTTCTTTTACGTGGGTGCGCAGATCGGTGTGTGGTCTTTTACCATCCGCTATATCATGCAGGAGCTTCAGCTCAATGAAAGTGATGCCTCTGATTATTATATGGCGGCCATCGTGCTTTTCACAGCCAGTAGGTTCCTGTTTACAGGATTGATGAAATACATCCGTCCAAGCATGCTGATGGCCATCTCGGCATCATTGGCGATTGCCTTGACCATGGTGGTGATTTTTGCCCAGGGAATGGTAGGTGCTGTGGCTTTGGTAGCCATCTCCGGTTGTATGTCCTTGATGTTCCCGACCATTTATGGTCTGGCAGCAGAGGGACTGGGCAGGGACACCAAACTGGGCGGTTCCGGACTGATCATGGCCATCCTGGGGGGAGCTGTTTTCCCCGTGATCCAAGGTTTTGTCTCTGACAGCCTCGGCAGTATCCAGTTTTCCTTCTTTGTACCGGCATGCTGTTACCTGATGGTGGTGGCTTATGGCGTGTACCATTATAGGCATAAAAAAGAGATTCCGGCAATGGCCAGTCATGCCTGATCCTACAGGATGGAAGATTGCAGTAAAAGTTGATTTTTGTACCATACAAACTCAGTGAAGAAAGTCCTGAATAAAAATTTGGTGTAATCATATGAAAGTATTGACGTGTAGCGAGCCGGGAGTATTTGAATACGGAGAAGACTCCAGGCCGGCTCTGGAGCCTGGAAAGGCCATCATAAAAATCAAGCGTATCGGTATCTGTGGTACCGACCTTCATGCCTATGAAGGTACGCAGCCCTTCTTCAACTACCCAAGGGTGCTGGGGCACGAGCTGTCCGGTGAACTGGTGGAGGTGGATGGTGCAGAAGGGTATCAGCCTGGAGACCTGGTGACCATTATCCCTTATTTCAACTGTGGAGAATGCGTGGCCTGCAAAGCTGGTAAACCGAACTGCTGCGCTAAGATCAGTGTCTTTGGCGTGCATGAGGATGGGGGAATGAAAGAATTCATTTCAGTGCCTTCCTCCGCTTTGGTGAAGCAGGAGGGCCTGACACTGGAGCAGTTGGCACTGGCTGAGCCTTTGGCCATCGGTGCCCATGGAGTGCGAAGGGCAGGTGTTAATCCCGGAGAATTTGTTATCGTGATGGGAGCCGGTCCGATAGGATTGGGCGTGATGGAGTTTGCCCGAATAGTAGGAGGGAAAGTCATCGCCATGGATATCAATGAAGACCGCTTGCAATTCTGTAGGGAAGTGCTGGGCGTGGACCATACGGTGAATGCCAAAGGCGACTATAAAGCCGAAATCGAAAAGATCACTGGAGGAAGCTTTGCCGAGTCGGTGATCGATGCCACGGGAAGTTCTATTGCCATACACAATGGTTTTGAGCTGATGGCGCATGGAGGCCGTTATGTCCTGGTCGGCCTGCAGAAAGGCCCGATCGAATTCAGCCATCCGGAATTCCATAAAAGGGAGTCCACCCTGATGAGCAGCAGGAATGCTACCAGGGAGGATTTTGACAATGTATTGAAGGCTTTAAAAGACAAGAAGGTCAAGGCGGAATCCTATATCACCCATCAGGTGGATTTCGATCAGATCAAGGACGATTTTGAATCCTGGCTGGATCCGGCCAATAAAGTCATTAAAGCAATGGTAAGTTTATAAAAAAAAAGTGGGCCTCAAAGCCCACTTTTTTTATGAATAAGGAAACAAAAGCAACCCCGATCCTGTCCAGTAATGACAGAATCCACCGGGAAAAATAGCGCCCCTGTCTTCACAATCCTGTCGGGTATTTAAAACAATATGTATATCCGCAAAGTCACCAGTAGCTATAAATGATAAAACCATATCTCACAACTGTCCGCCAGGTAGATCTATGAAATCAGTGAGAAAAAACTTTTCTAATGTAATTACGGATAATATTATCTGTGTATCCGCAATGTTGCACATAACCAAATCTTATAAGGTTCCTGTTGTTTTCTGTTCTTTTCCATTGATGAAAAGAACCAAAAATCTAGGCCA
>NZ_BAAHAP010000074.1:0-26733 GCF_054777495.1 Echinicola sediminis
GGTGTAAAAGGGTAATTTTCAGCGATATCTGGTTATGAATATTAAATTGGTTATTTTGTCTATAAACAAAAGAAAATTTTGGTTAAGTGTATTTATTTTTACAAGATTTTGATGGTGATGAGTAGATGGATATATTCCTAATTTTATAAAGGGAAACTTTAAAATGTTATTTAAGTTTTTTGTCAATTGTTTGCGATAAAAAAATGTAGAGTGTGTGAAAATCCCATTTTTATTTGGAATGAAATGGTTTTCCGGGAAAATTTTGTTTGTTCATATAGTTATAAAAGGAATAAAAAAAAGTCAATTTTTTTTAGAAAAATTTTTATGCTCATAAGTTCCTGTTAATCAGTGTGTTGATTCTTTGTTTTTCAGTGTTAGGGATTTGTTAAGAAATCTTAAAATTTTTTTTTCACATAACGATTTCTACTTTGTGTGAAAATCAAATCAACCGCATATGAAGAAAAGTATACAATTGACCCTCTTGCTATGCCTGTTTTTGCAATTTTCTTTTGCGCAGACGGCATCAGTAAAAGGGACGGTTACTTCAGCTGATAGTGGAGAACCAGTCCCCGGTGTAAGTATTCTTGTTAAAGGTACCTCTAAAGGTACAGTAACAGACTTAGATGGCATGTACTCGTTGGAGTTACCTGCAGGTGGAGAAGTATTGATCTTCTCTTTTATTGGAATGAGCAGCCAAGAGGTGGCAATCGGCGGACGTTCGGTCGTGGATGTAGCCATGGCCTCCAACGCGGAGGAGTTATCTGAGGTGGTGGTGACCGCCTTAGGTATAGAAAGGGAAGAAAGATCATTAGGTTATTCTGTACAAGAAGTGAAGGGTGATGAGGTAAGCAAGGCCAAAGAGTCCAGCTTTATCAGTTCCCTTTCCGGTAAGGTAGCCGGTCTTAGCATTAAGAAGAGTAACTCCATTGGAGGTTCTGTTAATGCTGTGATCAGGGGATCTAACTCTTTTACAGGAAATAACCAGGCGTTGTTTGTTGTGGACGGTGTGCCGATCAGTAACTCCAATATCAATACCACCGATCAGTCCACCAACAGAGGAGGATACGATTACGGTAACGCAGCTTCTGATATTGATCCGGAAACCATCGAATCCATCTCCGTATTGAAAGGTGCTACTGCCGCGGCTCTTTACGGCTCTGATGCTGTGAATGGTGTGATCATGATCACTACCAAGAAGGGGTCTAAAAAGAAAAAAGGCTTAGGTGTTTCATTGAGTCATTCGACCAACTTCAGTATGGTTGATAAAAGTACTTTCCCTAAGTACCAGAATAAATACGGACAAGGTTATGGCCCTTATTACGGTGAGACCGGCGGGTTTTACGATGAGGATGTCAACGGTGATGGTGTGGCAGACTTGGAGGTTCCGGCAGGTGAAGATGCTTCTTTCGGGGCGGCATTTGACGAGAACCTGATGGTTTATGGCTGGGAGTCTTTTTATCCTGAACTGGATACTTACCTTACTCCTTCTCCTTGGGTGGCTGCTAAAAACGGTCCGGATTATATCTTCCGAACCGGTGTTGGCAATATCACCAATGTGGGTCTTACTGGAGCAAATGAAGATGGTTCTGTTAGATTTGGATATACCAATGATGATAGATCTGGTATCCTTCCAAACAGTAATGTTAAAAGAAATATCGTTGACATTCATGCCAATTATAATTTCAGTGATAGATTAAGTGTAGACGGAAAAGCCACTTATACCCGAGTAGAAGGTAGAGGTAGATATGGTACAGGGTATGATGGCAAAAACGTACTTCAGGGCATGCGTCAGTGGTTCGGTGCCAATGTGGACCTGAAGGCACAGGAGTCAGCTTATATGCAGACGGGTAAAAACATTACCTGGAACCCCCTAAGCTCAGGAAATACCGCTCCGCATTACTTTGATAACCCTTATTGGACGCTGTATGAAAACTATCAGACCGATAGAAGAAACAGGTTCTTCGGTAAGTTCCAGGTGAATTATGAGCTGACCGATTGGTTAAAGGCCATGGCAAGGTTTGGTATCGATTCTTATTCTGACCTTCAGGAAGAGCGAATGGCGATAGGAAGCTTGGACCAATCTGAGTATTCCAAATTCCAAAGGACGTTTGAGCAGTACAACAGTGATTTTATCCTTTCATTTGACAAAAACCTCAATGAGTCCTTGTCCTTGACTGGTTTGTTGGGCTTCAATGTCAGAAACACTAAGGTGATCTGGACCAGAGCCACTACCAACGGTGGATTGGTTAATCCAGGAATCTATTCTTTGGGCAACTCGGTAAATGCCTTGGAGCCACCAACAGAGCATGATTCACACCACAGAAAGTATGGATATTATGGTCAGGTGACCTTGGGTTATATGGATATGCTCTACCTGGACATGACAGGAAGGGTTGACCGTTCGTCTACCTTGCCTTCTGGAAATAACAGCTATTTCTATCCTTCAGTGGCAGGTAGTTTTGTTTTCAGTGAGCTGATTGAAAGCTCTGTGCTAAGTTTTGGTAAGCTGAGAATGGGTTATGCGAGTGTTCGTGGTGATGCAGCGCCTTACAGTGTGCTGAATACCTTCAGTGCCTCTACTCCTTTTGACGGTGTGCCGATGTTCTATACGCCGGATACCTATAATAACCCAGGATTATTGCCCGAAAAAACCAACGAAATGGAGTTGGGTGTGGAGCTTAATTTCCTGAACAGCCGTGTGGGAGCTGATGTATCCGTTTACAAGAAAAACACCATTGACCAGATTGTTCCTGCGGAGATTTCTTCCGCGACCGGCTTCAACTTTAAGTATGTGAATGCCGGTGAAATGGAGAACAAAGGGGTGGAAGCAAGCGTTTACGGTGTGCCGGTGAAAACTCAGGACTTCTCTTGGAGAGTCAATGTAAACTGGGCCAAAAACGTCAACAAAGTAGTTTCCCTGTATGAAGGAGGAGAAAACCTGTTGATCTATTCCGCATGGTCTACTGCCATCAATGCAAGAAAAGGCCAGCCTTATGGTACCATCACAGGAACTGACTACGTATATGACGAGGCCACAGGCCAAAAGGTAGTAGGTTCTGATGGTAAATACCTTAGAACAGATGATACCAATATCATTATCGGTAACATTCAGCCTGACTGGATCGGTGGTATCAACAACACCTTCAACTATAAAGGATTGTCTTTCAGTTTCCTTATCGACATGCAGAAGGGTGGAGACATCATCAGTTATGACATGGGCTTTGGTGGAGCGACAGGTTTGTATGAAGAGACAGCAGCATTGAACGAGCTGGGTAATCCAATGAGAGATCCGGTTACCAATGATGAAAATTCCGGTGGAATTATTCTTCCCGGGGTAAAAGCAGACGGTACGCCAAACGATATCCGTGCAAATGCAGGTAATTACCTGACTCCATTAGGTTATTATGGTGGATCTAGAGAAACCGGTACCTATGCTCCTGATGCAGCCTTGGTATACGATGCTACTTTCGTGAAGCTTAGAGAGGTAAGCTTAATGTATGACCTTCCTTCCCATTTGTTTAATAATGTGTTTGTAAACAAAGTTTCGGTAGGTGGTTTCGGAAGAAACCTTTGGATCATCCACAAAAACCTTCCTTACTCAGATCCTGAATACAGTGCCAGTTCTGGGAACTATCAAGGTATCCAAAATGGTGCCTTGCCAGCAACGAGGGAATTCGGTTTCAATGTAAATGTTCAATTCTAAACAGAGGTTCACAATGAAAAAGTCAATATATATAATAGCAGTTGTAGCGGCGGGGCTTTTTTCATCTTGTGATGAAAACCTGGCCGATTTAAACATCGATCCAAAGAATCCTATTGAGGTCAAGCCAGAGCTTTTGTTTACCTATGGCCAATATAATCTGGTAAACCAGATGGTAAACATAGATTATAACCACAATGTGGATCGTATGTGGGCCAATTATTTGACCCAGACCACCTATATCCAAGAGTCCAGCTATGATGCGGCCAACAGGGATATCGGAGGTAGTCTTTGGGATAATATCTATACCGAGACATTGTATGAGTTAAAACAGGCCAAAGAACTCTTGCTTAGCGAAGAGGTGGCTGATCCTGCACTCGTTCCTGTGAGAAATAACCAAGTGGCGATGATCAGGGTAATGGAGGTGTATGCTTATCAGTATTTGGTAGACAATTTTGGTAGCATTCCTTTCAGTGAAGCCTTGGATGTCGATAATGTAACCCCGGCCTATGACGAGGGAGACTATGTGTATGCGGCTATATCGGACAGCTTGCAGGTAGCGATTGATGATTTTGATGTGAGTGCGGCCGGTTTCAGCGCTTCTTCCGATATCCTTTATGGCGGAGATATTGCAGCTTGGAAAAAGTTTGCCAATTCCATCAAATTGAAGATAGGCCTTCGATTGGTAGATGCACAACCTACTGTAGCAGCTGATATGATCACTGAGGCGGTTGCTTCAGGGGTGTTTGAGTCCAATGCGGACAATGCTGTATATCAATTCAGCAGCTCTCAGCCTTATACCAATCCTATCTATGACTATTTTAAAGTAGATAGCAGGGCATCCGACTTTGTGGTTACCCAGTTCTTTATTGATATGTTGGAAGAAAGAAACGATCCAAGAATGGATAAGTACTTCGACGACAATATTGAAGATGGTTATAAAGGAGGTGAGTATGGTGCATCTGGAAACGCTTATGCCCAGTTGACCCACATCAACCCGGCCTTGGTGGAGGCTACTTTCCCAGGTACACTTTTGGATTATTCCTTTGTGGCTTTTGGCCTGGCCGAAGCTGTGGAAAGAGGAATAGTGGCTGGAAGTGCAGCCGGATATTATGAAGATGGTGTAAGAGCTTCTTTTGAGACATGGGGATTGGCTGATAGCCAGGCAACCCTATACCTTGCCCAGCCTTCTGTGAATTATCTGACCGCTCCTGGAGATTACAAGCAGAAAATCGGTACACAAAAATACATTGCCCTTTATAACCAAGGGCATGAAGCTTGGACGGAAGCCAGAAGATTGGATTATCCGCAGTTGCTGACAGCGGCTTCAAATGGTACGCCAAATCCTAAGCGATTGATTTATCCAACCAATGAGCCTTTGATCAATACTACCAACTACGATGCAGCAAGCAGCGTTCTTGGTGGAGACGAAACCTCATCGGCCTTGTTCTGGGATATAGATTAATACCTTTATATACTTTGGAGTTTAATGAAATGCTGCCCACAGTTTGGGCAGCATTTTTTTTGGGTACAACGACAAAGCTTCAGCAGGATTAATTTTATAATTTCCTCTCTTTTTTATGTGGCTTGACAGATTATAGCTAACTTGTAACGTTTTTCAAAACAAGTTTGACAAAAGCCCGTTTCCATAAATAACACCCCATTAAAGACCTGAATCTATTGATAATGAGTGGGCATGGAGCTAGCGGGGCAGGTCAAATTTCACCAATACCCTTATACAGTTATATTTATGAGAGATAAAGAGGCTATAGATTACGAGTTGGAGAAAAATTTGGAGGTCATCAGTCAATTGGACAGTTTAGTTGGTGAGACTGTTGACAACGTGTTGGTCAATCCTGACGAATGTTGGCAGCCAACTGACTTCCTTCCTGATATGTCACAGGCCGATGCCTTTGACGAAGTAAAAAAATTGCAGGAGAGGGCGGCAGGAATTCCGGATACGATAATTACCTCTTTGATCGGTAATATGATTACCGAGGAAGCGCTGCCGAGCTATCAGACCTATTTTAATCTTTTGGAGGGGATCAACCCTGAAGGCAGTCTTTTGGCTGAAAGAGGATGGGTAAGATGGTCCAAAGCGTGGACGGCTGAGGAAAATCGTCACGGAGACTTGTTGAACAAGTATCTCTACCTTTCCGGTCGTGCAGATATGAAAAAGGTGGAACAGACCATTCATCGACTAATTTATAATGGTTTTGATCCAAAGTCTGAAAAAGATCCTTATCAGGCGATTATATACACCTCTTTTCAGGAGAGAGCCACCAAGGTCAGCCATGTCAATACAGGTAAGCTTGCAGAGAAGGCAGGTGATACCGTTTTGGCTAGGATTTGCAAGACCATCGCGGGGGACGAAGCAAGGCACGAGAAGGCTTATAAGTCATTTATGACCAAGATCTTTGAAATTGATCCGAATGGAGCAATGCTGGCTTTTGAAAAAATGATGCGGAAGCAGATTGTCATGCCGGCTGCCCTGATGGGGACTGGAGGCAAGAATCCTACGCTTTTTGATCAGTTTTCAGCTATTACCCAAAAGATCGGTGTTTACACCGGATGGGATTATGCCAGGATCATTGAGCATTTGGTAAAACTTTGGAAGATCGAGGAGGTCACCGGGCTTGAAGGTGCAGCCGCCAAAGCACAGGAGTACCTGGCCGGGCTTTCCGATAGGTACATGCGATTGGCAGATAGGATGAAAACACCAGATGAGATCAGTTTAGCCTGGTTGAAATAAAGAAAATTATATCTTAAGAGAAAATGAAGGAAGCAGGATGTTCTGCTTCTTTTTTTTGTTCAATATTGAATGATGAATGGCGAATACTGAGTGAGGAATCGTCAGGTAAAGGGCTTGGTATATAACCTAATAACTCAATAACCAATTCCTAATAACGATAAACTGACCGGTTTTTTTGGGCTTTGAAAGTAAAAATAAGAGGCCTTAAAAAGTAAGAATTAAAATGGCCTCCTCAGATTTCGTTAAACACTTAAAGTTAAGTGGAAAAAGTTGCTTAATCACCCAAGACAAATGTAGGCCATATTCGATTCTTAAAAAATACCCTATATGGGGTATTTTTTAAGAATCGCTGTTTCATTTAGTTAAAAGAGGTTTTTGGATTAAAAAATATGTGTTTTGAATCTTTTTTTGTGGTTATTTTTCTGAGGAGAGGGCGATTTTTAATTGAAAATAAGAATATCTGTCCCCAAAATGCTTCTTTAGAGGTTTGAGAAACTTGCCTTCCTGACGGCGGAAGGCCAGCTTAATATTCAGCAGATCATCCTTTGAGAGAAAAGTTTCCGCATCAATCTTTCCAAGTTTTACCAACTTTTCCAAGTGTCCCTCGATGGTAGCGATATTCATTTCCCGAACATTGGCTATTTTGAAAATGTTGAGACCTTCCCGATGGTATTTTAGGGTAATCAGCTCAGTCTTGGAAATCCCCTCAGTGCTGGGTTTTGTCGCTTTGGTGAGGCTTAGTTTTTTTCGGGGAGCCAAGTCATGGGCCTTGCTGTAATCCACAATGAGTTGGAGGAAGGGCTTACCGTAAGTGCTTGATTTTACTTTTCCCACACCGGAAATCTGGAGAAACTCCTGTTGTTTTTGGGGAAGATAGGTGGCCATTTCCACGAGACTGGCATCCGAAAATATAACATAAGGAGGTACGTTTTCTTTTTGGGCCAGTTGAAAGCGCAATTCCTTCAATTGTTCAAAAAGGGCTTCTTCATAAGCCTCTTTTCCTTTGGTCGGGCTGAGGGAACTGTTCATGCTGACGAAAAACTTTTCTTTGCCCTTCAGCTTGGACCAGGCCGAAGTAGTGAGCTTTAGCGTGGGAAATTGGGTGCCGGCTTCAGCGAGGTATCCCTCTTGGATCAGTTGTTCTCCCAGATTTTTCCAAAAATCTTCCGGTTTGTCCTTGCCGATACCATAGACGGATAAGGAAGTGTGGCTTTCTTGGATCTTGCTGGACTTGGAGCCCTTCAGGACCATCACCGCATAGCCAAGGCCAAAAGACTCCTTTAACCTTACAATGGTAGAAAGGAGCATTTGGGTAGGGATGGTGACATCCTGTTTGTTCCCCTTATTAAAACAGATGTCACAGTTTCCACATTCCTCCGTTTGTTGTTCCCCGAAATAGCCCAACAAAAAGCTTCTTCTACAGGCCGTTGATTGGCAGAAGTTTTTCATTTTGGTCAGTTTAGTCAGCATGATATCCGTGTATTCAGGGTTATCAGCATTCTCCACCATCCTTTGCAAGGTCATAAAGTCCCCGTAACTGTAAAACATCAGGGCTTCACTTGGCAAGCCGTCCCGTCCAGCACGGCCGGTTTCTTGATAGTAGCCTTCAATGTTCTGAGGCATGTTCATATGGACCACAAAGCGTACATTTGACTTGTCTATGCCCATTCCAAAAGCAATCGTGGCCACCATGATTTTGACTTCATCCTTGATGAATTTTTCCTGGTTGGCAGCCCTGGTTTCCCGGTTGAGCCCTGCATGGTAGGGCAGCACAGATAAGCCGGCCTTTGAGAGTTTTTCTGCAGTTTCCTCTACATTTTTTCTCGAGAGGCAGTAGATGATGCCCGAATTTTTCTGTTGGTATTCCAAAAATTCCAACAGCTTGTCAAACGAATTGCGTTTTGGGGCTATTCGGTAAGTGATATTGGTCCTGTCAAAACTCGAAATAAACCATTTGGGGTGGAGGAGGGATAGTTTTTCCGAAATATCCGCCCTTGTTTGCCTGTCTGCTGTAGCGGTCAAGGCAATAAAAGGAACCGAAGGAAACTCCTGCCTTAGCCGGCCTATCTGTAAGTAATCCGGACGGAAATCGTGTCCCCACTGGGATACACAGTGGGCTTCATCCACTGCCACCATGGCAAGCTTTACTTTCCGAAGCAGTTCGGTCAATGGCACTGTTCCGCCAAAGAGCCTTTCTGGGGCCACATATAGGAGCTTTAATTTCCCCGATAGGATTTCCTGGGTGATAAACCGTTGTTCGCTGGTGCTTTGGGTGGAGTTGAGGAAGGCAGAAGGAATACCGTTGGCGTTGAGGGCATCCACCTGATCTTTCATCAGGGCTATAAGGGGCGAGATTACCAGGGTAATGCCTTCTTTGACCATGGCAGGCACCTGATAGCAAATGGATTTGCCACCCCCGGTGGGCATGAGCACGATAGTGTCCTGTCCATTAAGGATATTTTGGATGATAGCTTCCTGCTGTCCTCTAAAAGTGTCGTATCCATAAAAGTTTTTGAGTACTTGCTTTGGGCTGATCATATGGCTTCCTTAAAAGGGTTGAAGCCTGCAAAGTTACTCAACTTTTATCCATCTGTAAAATTTCAGACAGTTTCTGGGCAATTGTCAGCGATTGATGAGCTTGATACGGTCGATTTGATTGCCTTGCTTGATTTCTAAGATCAGTAGGCCTTTTGGAGCTTTATTGATTAACGCACTCAGGTCGATATTATCTGAAGAAGGGATGGTATCTGTGATGACCCATGACAACTGCCCGGGAATATAAAGTTTTAAGGTGATCCTTTCCGCGGAACTCCCTCTAGGGGCTGATGAACGTGTCAAAGTCAGTTGTGATCCATTTGTAGGATTGGGGAAGGCAGTCCACAGATCATTGCTGTGACCTGTCAATTGAAGTGAGATCACCTCACTATATTGTTTAGAGCCGTCTAAACTGACCTGGATTAACCGATAATAGATTCTGGAGGAAGGACGGAAAGCACCAGGGTCAAAAAAAGTATAGGTGGTTGCTGCTTCCGTAAATCCTATAGCCTTAAGGGAACCTATTTCTTCGAATTGATCTATGGTATTTATAGCCCTTTCTAATATAAAGTGACTACTTTCCCATTCCTTGGCAGTCGTCCAGCTGATCTTTGGTTGTTTCTTTTGTGGGTTAAACTCAACCTTAAGATCCAGCAAAAGCACGGGTAAGGTCCTGCAATTTCCTTCCTCAAATTTTCCGTTATTGAGCTCGTTCTTTTTGACTTTATTACTGAAGGTATGGCAGGTATACACGGTGGCATCGTCTGCAGTGACCTGCGCGCCGCTGCCGTTGGTGACCATTACTCCTCCTATGTCAATGATGCTTTCTCCATCAGCATCTCCCCCGGCTTCATAAACATCTCCTGTGAAGGTAAGTGTGGAGTTTCCGTTCATTTCTAAGGTTCCATCCAGTTCGGACGCACGCACATCCGCATCTTCAGTTACGACAAAGGCCAGGTGGGAATTTCCCCTGATCTTAACAGAGAAGGAGTAAAATATGCCGTCTACATCAATGGTGGCCCGATCTCCAATGCTGTTGGATGGGGTGTGGGCCTCTGTGGTTCCTGAAATGTCCATTCCTGCGTGTTGATCTATCGATAACATGGATTTTCCTCTCATAAAAATGTCCTTAGCGGTAACAAAACTGGTTACCGCTTCTTCCTCCAATAAGTCGCTGGGCCCAATGATGTTCACTGTATCCGAATTATTGATGGTCATTGTAGCGCCAATGTTTAACGCTGTGTTTCTCCCCTCCAAGGAGATAGCGACATTCGCGTCATTATCGAAAACCAAATTCCCAGAGATGTCGAAGGTTGAATTGTCTGCAATTATTAAGGTGGAAAAACCGCCTCCTAATGTGATGTTCCCTGTATAGCTGAGATCGCCATTTATGGTGATACTTGATTCACAGGTCGATGAAGTTATGGTGTTAGGAGGGTAGGTGTTGGATGTGGTGCAGTTGGTGTCGGTAATGTCCCAGCAGTCAGGATCATTCCACTGTCCACTACAGTTTGTATTTGTCCTGGTGTATGTGTAGGCTTGCCCAAAACAGTCTCTTTCATTGATGAAAATCAATGTGAAAATGATAAAAACGGTATAAAGAGAATGGACTTTATACATGTTAATTGGAGGGTGATCAACATGATAAAGATAGGGTTTGAAATTTTATTTTGCAAAAATATTAAATTACGATTTATTATTCTGTTTTAAGGCTTGAAAATTGAAGTTGACGTTCGAGAAAATGTAGTTGATCTGAAGGGTTAAAGCTACGGCCAATCAAGTCGGATTGCCGGTTGACCTTAAAGTTTGATTTAGTTCTGGTCACTGCCTTGTTTCTGGCTTCAGATAATCAGTTTCTTTTTATTTATTGCTGTATTCAAACAGCTTCCTCTTCTCTTCTTTTGAAAGGCTGTCATAGCCTTTTTCAGCAATTTTGTCCAGGATTTTGTCGATTTCCTCTTGGGTGGTGGTACCGCCGCTTTTCCTGTCTTCTTTTTTGAGCGGTTCACTTCTGTAAGGGGTGTTTTTCTTTCGGTAAGTGACCTTGACATTGGGCCTGGTAGAAAACAGCTTTTCGAAAAACTGACCGACTGCCTGCACTGGCTTTCCCAAATCGGTTCCTTTGCGGAGTAAGGTCACATAAAAGTATCCCAAGGCAGCACCTCCCAGGTGGGCCAGTTCCCCGCCTGCGTTGCTGCCTGTGCTGTTGGCAAAGGCAATGACCACATAAAATATGGCGATATACTTGATTCGAACCGGTCCCAGTAATAACAAATGGAAGGTTGTGTTGGGGCTAAGGGTAGCCGCTCCCACCACAATGGCGTATACCCCAGCGCTCGCCCCTAGCATCAGGGCTATGTCCCTTTGGTCCCTGAAAAAAGGAGCAAAATTATACATCAGGACATACAGGAATGCACCGGCTATACCGCCGAGGATATACAGGTTGGCCAGTTTCCTGCTTCCCAGGTATTCCTGAACCAACAAGCCGAACCAGTAGAGGAAGAGCATGTTGAACAGGATGTGGAAAATCCCTTCGTGAAGGAACATATAGGTGAGTATGGACCAGGGCTGTGTGAAAATCCTTTCTACAGCCGCGGGCATCATCAGGTAGGAGATGACGGACTTATAGAGTTCACTGCCCCCACCAATGGTGAGGAACACCCTTAGAATCAGAAAAGCTGCAAAGACCAGGATGTTGATCGCCAGGATCTTATAAAGGCTGTTGTCTTTGTGATTAAATGCGTTTTTTAAGTAATACCAGAATCCTCCGTACATGATCAGTAAAAGCTAGTTCTGTTTTTTTTCCAGAAAGTTACCAAAATCGCCCCTATTATTAAACCACTTAGGTGGGCAAAATGTGCCACATTGTCCAATGGATTGTTCATCAAGACACTATAGACCGTATAAAGTCCATAGAAAAGTACCAGGTATTTGGCTTTTATGGGCATGGGGGGGAAAAGCAGGAAAAGCTGTGTGTTCGGAAATAACATGCCAAAGGCGATCAGTACCCCGAAAAGTGCTCCTGAGGCACCAACCATGGGGATATTGGCCTTGGTTTCCCTGACATATTTCATGCTGTCCTCCGCACGTTTAATATAGGTTTCATTTTCCGGGTTCCGGCTGAATTCAGTGATGAAATCGTAGATGCCTGAATTAAACATGTACTTGTTTTCAGAAACAAATTTGTTGAATACCTCAGGGTCGGGCTCATTCAGGAAGGATTCCACCTGATTGTCCAGGTGGTTCATCTGATAAGCGGTGTATCCCGAATAGAGCACTCCAGAGCCAATGCCGCAAACCATCCATAAGGTGAGGACCTTTTTGGGGCCCAGAAACTGCTCCAGCAAGGGACCGAAGATAAACAGACCGAACATATTGCTGAAAAGGTGCCAGAAGTCTGCATGCATGAACATGTAGGTCAGAAACTGGAAGGGCATAAACTTGCGACTTTCAATATAATAGAGGGCAAACCAAGCCTGCAGCTCCGGTAAAATGAAGCTGGCGATGACATGCATCCCTATGGTGATCAGTAACAGGTTTTTGACAACAGGTGTTAATGCTCTAAACATAAGTTATTTTTCAAAAAAGCTTTGTATTTTACTTAAATCAAGTTTGATAAAGGTTCTGTTTCCCGAAAGCCCATAATTGGGGTTTTGGCAGGCGAAAAGCTGTCCTACAATGGTTTCCATCTCCTGTCGGCTCAATCTGTCTCCTTTCTTGATGGAAGATCTTTTTGCCAAGGACCTGGCGAGGTTTTCTTTATTGTCCAGGGAAAGTTCTGATTTGAAATGCTTGAACTGTTCCAAAAAACCTTCAAACAGGGCTTTTTCATTGTTGATCTGTACATCTGCCGGGACTCCTTTGATCAATAGGGTATGTTTTCCGAATTCTTCTACTACAAAACCCAAATTATTCAACTCATCCTTTAAGTCCATCACAAGGGCAAAGTCTGCCGGACTCAACGAAACATTTTGAGGGAAAAGGCACTGCTGAGAAGCCCCGCTGGAGTTTTTTACCTGCTTCAGGTACCGCTCGTACAGGATCCTTTCATGGCTGGCCTGCTGATCCAATAAAAGAAGGCCGGCGCCTAGCTGAGCCACAATATAATTCATTTCTACTTGAAAAGTAGTTCCCGCATTGGTTTCTTCTTTGGGGAATGGTGGTGGAGCGGGGATGTGTGTTACCTCCTCCTCTTCCATCTCCTCGTTGGCTTTGCTGGAGAAGGTTAGCATTTCCGTGGGGGCTGACTGGGACTCTTGGCTGATATCCCTTTTGAAAGCAGGCGTGGGGGAAGTCTCAGGACTGTCTTCAAATAGCTTTTCCCATCCTGTGGAGCTTTGCTTCTTGAAGGTGGGGCTGCTGAAGGATTTATAGCTGTTTTCGCGGCTGACTTCCTCTTTTTTTGCTTCATCTCGGCCCCAGCTTTCAGCGAAATTCACGTCCAAACTGAAATCAAGGGTGGGGACCACATTATGGGCTCCCAGGGCTTGTTTTACTCCTGCCCGGACGACTGAATAGATTGTCCGTTCATCATCAAACTTAATTTCAGTTTTGGTGGGGTGGACATTGATATCGATATGGGTGGGGTCGATTTCCAGAAACAGCACATAAAAAGGATGTTGGTCAGAGGACATCAGCCCATCATAGGCATTGTTCACCGCATGGTTGAGGTAGTTGCTTTTGATGAAGCGGTTGTTGACAAAGAAATATTGCTCTCCTCGGGATTTTTTGGCATTTTCCGGTTTGCCCACATACCCTTTGATTTTGACATGCGGGGTGTCCTCTTCACAGGTGACCAGTTGTCCCTGATAGTTTTTGCCAAAAACACTGACGATACGCTGGCTCAGCTTGCTGGGGTTTAGTTTGAAGAGTTCCATGTCATTGTGCACCAGGCTGAAGCCTATCTCGGGATAGGAAAGTGCTACGCGCTGGAATTCTTCCACAATATGCCTCAATTCGACCGGGTTGGACTTGAGGAAGTTCCTTCTGGCCGGAACATTGAAAAAGAGGTTTTTTACGGCAATGGAGGTCCCCGGGGTGGTGACCACTGGTTCCTGTTTTTTCACCTCCGAGCCCTCAATGCAGATCAGGGTGCCCAGTTCATCGTCAGCCTTACGGGTTTTCATTTCCACCTGGGCTACCGCCGCAATAGAAGCCATGGCCTCTCCCCGAAAGCCGAAGGTTTTGATGGAGAAAAGGTCGTCGGAATTCCTGATCTTGGAAGTGGCGTGGCGCTCAAAGCTCATCCTGGCGTCCGTCAGGCTCATGCCTTTTCCGTTATCTATCACTTGGATGAGGTTTTTCCCCGCCTCTTTGATCAGTACTTTGATGTCCGTGGCCCCCGCATCGATGGAATTTTCCAATAATTCTTTTAGGGCCGAAGATGGCCGCTGTACTACTTCCCCTGCTGCTATTTGGTTGGCAATAGCATCAGGGAGAAGTTGTATTATATCACTCATTTCCCTTTGCCTTTTAATCTTAAAAAGAATAACACTGATGCAATTCCTATTCCTATATACAACAAAATATATAAGGCATCCGCCCCCCAATAGAGATAACCGCTGATGGTGCCCACCAAAACGAGTAAAATCAGCAGCCTGAGCATGCCGGCACTGGAAAAAAGGTCTGCGGGTTTGTTCCTGATCGGGCTTCCCTGGGTAAAGGCTCCCCGGATAGAAGAATCATGGTTCCGCTGATACGCTTTTTTAAGGTCTTTTTCAGATGGGATGATTCCGTCAGCTTCCAGTTGGTGCTTGATCCGGGCGGTACGTTGCTCGATTTCTTCTTTGACGGGATCATAGTGCCGAGGCTTGATGTCAAAGCGCATAGGCCGGGCAGTTCTGAATATTGACGGAAATTTCATGGTGAACATTGATTCAGTTATACTTTGTATACGTTAATAAACATAACGTAAGTTCTGCTTATCATTAATTTAATGACAGATGCATGAATTTTATGTAAGTTTGATGTTTCCCCTGCCTCGGCAGAGAAGTATACAAAGTTATTTCAAATTTTAAGCAATAAAAATTAAACATTCGCATGTATCAAAAAGTTTGGTTAGTGGTTTTGGTTCTGGTGTTGCAGTTCACATGGGTGTTTGGCGCGCTTCCTCCAGAGGGGCCTAAGGATCCATTTAGGATGGAAAACCCCAGGGCGCAAAACCGATGGGTGGACAGTGTTTTTAACAGCCTATCTTTTGAAGAAAGGCTCGGGCAGCTTTTTATGGTCGCTGCCTACTCCAACCGGGGCCAGGAACACAGGGAGGCCATTTCCAAGCTGATTGAAGAGGAAAGTCTTGGCGGCCTTATATTTTTTCAGGGAGGCCCGGTCAGGCAGGCCAATCTCACCAACCATTATCAGTCCATCACCAAAACCCCCTTGTTTATTGCCATGGATGCGGAATGGGGGGTAAGCATGCGGCTGGACAGTGTGTTGCGATTTCCCAAGCAGATGACTTTGGGGGCCATCGAAGACGAGGAGCTGATCTATAAAATGGGAAAGGAAATAGCCAGGCAGTTTAAAACCCTTGGGATGCACATCAATTTTGCCCCGGTGGTGGATGTCAACGCCAATCCGGATAATCCGGTGATCGGCTACAGGGCTTTTGGTGAACAAAAGGAAAATGTAGCCAGGAAATCCATGGCCTATATGAAGGGCTTGCAGGAAAATGGGATAATTGCCAATGCCAAGCACTTTCCCGGTCATGGCGACACCGATGCTGATTCCCATTATACTACTCCGGTGATCAATAATACCAGGGAGTATATCGAAAAAATAGACCTTTACCCGTACCGGAAGCTTATAGAGGAAAACCTGATGAGCGTAATGGTGGCCCATCTGCATACACCGAGCCTGGGGACTTCGGCGACCATGCCCACTACCCTGACCAGGGAAGTGGTGACTGGCCTGCTTAGGGAGGAACTGGGATTTAACGGGCTGGTATTTACAGACGCCTTAAATATGAGGGGAGTGAGCAGCTTGCACCAGCCGGGTGAGGTGGATTTGCTGGCCTTGTTGGCTGGAAACGATATTCTATTGTATGCTGAGGATGTGCCCAGGTCCAAAAAACTGATTTTGGAAGCAGTGGCTGA
The DNA here is from genome assembly GCF_054777495.1 of Echinicola sediminis. Lineage (NCBI taxonomy): Bacteria > Pseudomonadati > Bacteroidota > Cytophagia > Cytophagales > Cyclobacteriaceae > Echinicola > Echinicola sediminis. The sequence goes on from NZ_BAAHAP010000074.1 coordinate 16,079, forward strand.
GGGAAAGATAAGCAAAGAAGAAATCGACCAAAAGGTCAGAAAAATCCTGCGGGCAAAATATTGGGCGGGCCTTAATAAAAAACAGCGTGTGGATACCCGGAACCTGGTTGAAAAAATCAGTACCCATCAGAGTGATGCGCTTATTGAAGAGCTTTATGCTGCTTCCGTAACGGTGACCACCAACAGTGGAGATTTTTTACCCATAAAGAACCAGGATTTATTGAAAATGGCTTCCATTACCCTTGGTGAAGGGGGAGAGGTTTTTCAAAAATACCTGAGTAAGTACGGGGATTTCAAGCATTTTAGGCTTGCCCGAAACAGCAGTAGCGATAATTACAGGGCCTTGGAGCAAAACCTGGAAGAGTACAATACCGTGGTGGTCGGTGTAATGGGGGTGAGCAACAGTCCCCGAAGGGGATTTGGGATCAGGGAGAGCGACATGTTCTTTATTAAGAACCTCAGTAAAAAATACAATGTCATTACCGTACTTTTTGGAAATGCCTATGCCGCCAAATTTATGGAAGGCTTGCCCCATCTCCTTCTTGCATATGAGGAGAACGAATATACGGAAAGGTTGGCGCCGCAGGTCATTTTTGGGGCACGGCCTTCAAGCGGTAAACTGCCAGCAACGGTAAACGACGAACTTAAGGCAGGTGTGTCAAAGTCTCTTGAGGCGATAGACAGGTTGGGCTATGGTAGGCCTGAAACGGAAGGGATGGACAGCAGAGTTCTTGACCAGATCGACCAGGTAGTGGAACGTGCAATAAAAAGCCGGGCAACTCCCGGAGCCTGTGTGCTGGTGGCGAAAAATGGTAAAATTGTTTTTGAGCGGGCATATGGTCACTTGGATTATAGCCGTACAAAAGAGGTGACCACGGAAACCATTTATGACCTGGCTTCCATCACCAAGGTGATGGCCACCACTCAGGCGGTCATGTTTTTGAGCAGCCGGGGTTTGATAGATATGGACCGGAAAGTCAGCGCGTATCTTCCAGAATTGATCGGTACGAACAAGGAGAATTTGAGGATTAAGGAAGTGATGATGCATGAAGCCGGCCTGAGGCCTTGGATTCCTTTTTATACCAGAACCATTGAAGCGGGTAAATGGAACACTGAATTTTACAGGAGTCAGCCAGGTCAAGGGTATAGCCTCCAGGTGGCGGAGGGGATGTATGCCATGGATGCCCTGCCGGATAGTGTTTGGAAATGGACGATTGAATCGGATTTACGCGTTAAACCTGCCGGTAAGGCGAGATATGATTATAAATATTCTGATTTGGGCATGTACATCATGCACAGGCTTGTAGAAAAGGTGGTGAACCAGCCTATGAACGAGTTTTTGGAGCATAACTTTTATCAGCCACTGGGGGTTTACGACCTTACCTACCTTCCGGTAGAGAAATTTGAGCTTGAAAGGATTGCTCCTACAGAAAATGACCGTGTATTTCGGCAGGGCTTGATACGGGGCTATGTCCATGATCCCGTGGCGGCCATGTTTGGAGGGGTGGCAGGCCATGCAGGGCTTTTCGGGACTGCCCATGATCTGGCAGTGATGATGCAGATGATGTTGCAAAAGGGGCAATATGGTCGTGTGAACCTAATAGATCCAAAAACCGTAAAAGAGTTTACCAAGCGACAATCTGCCGAAAGCAGAAGGGCTTGGGGCTGGGACAAGCCAGAGCCTGAAGAGAATAAGGGCGGGCCGGCCGGGAAACTGGCATCCAAAAACAGCTTTGGGCATACCGGATTTACCGGGACTGCGGTTTGGGCAGATCCGGAGGAAGAGTTGATTTACGTTTTCCTGTCCAACCGGGTGTACCCCAATGCAAGTAACAATTCCCTTCTCCGTGACAATGTCAGGACAGATATTCATGACATCATCTATCAGTCCTTACGGTATTCGGGAAAAAAATATGCCCATAATGAACAAAATTAAAAGGGGCAGGGTTATAGCATTTACAATTGAAAAAGCGCCTTTTTAAGTAATAAAGACATGAGAATCGGAATCGTCTGTTATCCCACGTTTGGAGGGAGTGGTGTGGTGGCCACAGAATTAGGGAAGGCCTTGGCCAAAGAAGGTCACGAGGTGCATTTTATTACTTATAGGCAGCCCACAAGGTTGGATTTCTTCAGCGAGAACCTATTTTACCACGAAGTGGATATAAAGAGCTATCCCCTGTTCGAGTTTGCTCCCTACGAGCTGGCATTGGCCAGCAAGATGGTGAATGTAGTCAAATACGAAAAGTTGGACCTGCTGCATGTGCATTATGCCATTCCACATGCTTCGGCGGCTTATATGGCAAAGCAGATTTTGAAAAGTGAAGGAATTGAGATTCCTGTGGTGACCACCCTTCATGGTACGGATATTACCCTTGTGGGAAAAGATCCCAGCTACGAGCCTGTGGTCACGTTTAGCATCAATGAATCAGATGGGGTGACGGCGGTTTCGGAGGATTTGAAGCGGTCCACCTACGAGCACTTCAATGTGAAAAACGGGATCGAGGTGATTCCCAACTTTATCGACTTGGACCGTTTCAAAAGACAAAAGAAAGAACATTTTAAAAGAGCCATCTGTCCCAATGATGAAAAGCTGTTGGTCCACACCTCCAATTTTAGGAAAGTAAAAAGGGTGGAAGATGTCATCCAGATATTTTACGAGGTAAGAAAGGTGGTGCCCTCCAAGCTGCTGCTGGTAGGGGATGGTCCGGAGCGGGATAAGATGGAGCGGATTTGCAGGGAGCTCGGTGTCTGTGAGGATACTCGGTTTTTGGGTAAGCTGGAAGCCGTGGAAGAGGTGCTTTCTGTAGCCGATCTGTTTATTATTCCTTCTGAGAAAGAAAGCTTTGGCCTTGCCGCCCTTGAAGCCATGGCTTGCGAAGTGCCTGTGCTATCTTCCAATGCGGGAGGTATCCCTGAGCTGAACCTGGATGGGATCACCGGTTTTGCCTGTGATGTGGGGGATATCAAGGGGATGACCGAAAAGGCCCTGCATATACTTTCTGATGAGAATCTGGCCGGCTTCAAGAAAAGGGCGCTTGCCCGGGCCAAGGAGTTTGATGTGTCCAATATCCTGCCCAGGTATGAAGCGTTTTACAAAAAGACCATTGGCAAGACCCTTACCGTTTCAAAATAACTGAATAAAGTCATTATTTCCTCTAATCAATACTCCTTTTCAAATCTATGCATTAAATTTGCGGTGGCTAGAATCCAAAGGTTTAGTTGTTTGTTTTAAGTTCCTGATTTGCAGCGTTATGCTGGTGGTTGGGTAAGAATATAAAGATTGAATTCACATGAAAAAAATTGGAAGGCTTGACAGGCCGGATAATAATGGCTCGGCCCAGATGTTCCAAAATCCCGTTTTGGAAAAAATGTCAAGAACACACATCAGTATACCGATAATCATGTTTATCGTGATTGGAGCGGTTGCCTTTTATAATGGTGTGACGGCCACGGAAATCCCGTTTATTGCAGGTCTGGGGTATTTGCTGCTGGGGTTGCTAGCCTTTACCCTGGTGGAATATTTAATGCACAAATACTTCTTCCACATGATCCCCAATACCAAGCTCAAGGATAAGTTGCAGTATTCGGTACACGGGGTGCATCATGATTATCCAAAAGATAAGGACAGGCTGGCGATGCCTCCTTTTATCAGTGGCTTATATGCCTGTATCTTTTATTTTGTGTTTACATTTTTGATGGGGGATTATGCGCTCTATTTCTTGCCAGGGTTTCTTATTGGCTATTCCTTGTACCTTGGCGTTCATTATGCGGTGCACGCCTATCAGCCGCCGAAGAACTTCTTGAAAATATTGTGGGTAAACCACGCCATCCATCATTATAAAGATCCAGACGTGGCCTTTGGGGTGAGTTCCCCCTTGTGGGACCTGATTTTAGGGACCATGCCCAAAAAGGACCGTTAGCAAAACAAGCCTTCCTTAACATGCTTAAGGGAGGTTTTTTTATGTCCAAATCAAAGATTAACAAAAAAATAGAGGTGGAATGAAAATAGGTATAATCGGGTTAGGCTGGCTGGGGAAGCCTTTGGCAAAACTTCTCATGGAAAAAGGACATCAGGTATGTGGAAGTACCACTTCACTGACCAAATGTGAGCAGCTTCAGAAAGAGGAGGGGGTGGACAGCGCTTTTTTGAAACTTTCTCCTTATCCCGAAGGCAAAGATTTTAACCGACTGTTTGATGTAGACCTTTTGGTGATCAATGTGCCGCCAAAGCGTCGTTGGCAGGGGGATAGCTTTCATCCGGAGCAGGTGAAGTTTCTCAAAGGATTGATGCAGCGGGGTAGCGTAAAACAGGTCATCTATATAAGTGCGACTTCCGTTTACCCTGATGTAAACCGAATAGTGGACGAGTCTGAGGGCTTGAATAAGGAGAACTGTCCTAATTTGGCCCTTTATGATGGGGAACAGCTGCTTTGGAAGGACAGAGAATATGATCTTACCGTCATCCGATTCGGAGGCTTGATGGGGGAAGAGCGGATACCGGGTAAATACTTTTCAGGAAAAGAAGGGGTATGCGGGGATGTACCAGTGAACTATATCCATCAAATAGATGCGGTCAGGATGATCGAATATATTATTGATAAGGGGCTTTGGAATGAAACGTTTAATGGTGTCAGTCCTCTTCATCCAGAGAAAGGGGCCGTTTATGAGAAAAATGCGAAGAGCTTGGGGATTGCTCCTCCTTCGAGCTATGCGGAAAGGGGGAAGCATACATGGAAGCAGGTTTCCTCGGCAAAGATTCTGTCCAAAGGATTTACTTTTGTATATAATGACCCTTTAATGTTTGATTATACAGGATTTTAAGTAAATTTTAAGAAAAAGTAATTATTTGGGGCCTGTGAAGGCCCTTTTTTATCCGATGGTTACCAAAACTCCTTCTAAAATCGGGGGTATGCCAAATTATAATCCATTCAAATACATGTTTATCCAATTAAAATTTCGGTGGTATTTTTTAAATGTGCTGATAATCAGTTTAATTTGTGTAAACGAATAAGCGGTTTTATAAAAAATACATAAGTATCTATATTTGGGGATCGAAATTAACTAATCATGGACAAATATTCATACATTTCCAATGCCCATGTAGCCTACATCGATGAGCTATATGAAGATTACAAAAAAGACCCAGAATCGATAGAACCAAGTTGGAAGACCTTTTTTGATGGCTTTGATTTTGCCATTACCAAATTTGGTGAGGACGAACAAGGAGGGGCCGCCCAGGTAGGGGCGAGTGCTTCTACTGCTTCCAACGGAGCCTTGGCTACGCGCGGTACCATCATGGACATGGAGCAGTTGCCCAAGGAGATCAAGGTGCGGGCGCTTATTCATGCTTACCGCTCCAGAGCCCACCTAAGATCCAAAACCAACCCGGTCAGAGAAAGAAGGGACCGTAAGGCCCTTATCGACCTTGGTGATTTTGGTCTCAGCGAGGCTGATCTGGGCACGGAATTTCAGGCAGGCAATGAAATTGGGATTGGTAATGCCAAGTTGAGTAAGATCGTTGATTCGCTTAAGAAGATATATGAGGGGGCGATGGGTTTTGAGTACCTGTACATCAGGGATCCGGAGATGCTGGATTGGCTCAAAAACAAAATTGAGAAGGAGGCCTTGACCTTTGATCCGCCGGATGAGGAGAAAAAAAGAATATTGTCCAAGCTGAATGAAGCGGTAGTTTTTGAAAACTTTTTGCATACCAAGTATCTGGGTCAGAAAAGGTTCTCGTTGGAAGGCGGGGAAAGTACGATCCCGTTTTTGGATGCAGTGATCAATAAAGGAGCTGATTTAGGGGCTGAGGAAGTGATGATCGGCATGGCTCACCGAGGAAGGCTGAATGTCCTGGCCAATGTCATGGGCAAGACCTACGAGCAGATTTTCTCTGAATTTGAGGGGACTGCCAAGCCGGATTTGACCATGGGAGATGGGGATGTGAAATATCATATGGGATTTTCCAGTGAAATTACCACCCCCAACGCCAAAAAGGTAAACCTTAAACTTGCGCCGAACCCTTCGCATTTGGAGGCAGTAAATCCAGTAGTGGAAGGCTTTGTACGGGCAAAAATTGACCATCAGTATGAAGGCGATAAGGATAAGGTCATCCCGATTTTGATCCATGGTGATGCTGCTGTGGCAGGTCAGGGCATTGTGTATGAAGTTACGCAGATGGCCAATCTTAAAGGATACAATACAGGGGGGACCATTCACTTTGTGATCAACAACCAGGTAGGCTTTACTACTGATTTTGATGATGCAAGGAGCTCCATTTACTGTACCGATGTGGCCAAGATCATTGATGCACCGGTGATACATGTCAACGGAGATGATCCCGAGGCCGTTGTTTTTGCCGCTAAATTGGCCGTTGAATTCAGGCAGAAATACAACCAGGACATTTTTATTGACATGGTTTGCTACCGTCGTCACGGACATAATGAGTCTGATGAACCGAAGTTCACACAGCCTGAATTGTATAATTTGATTTCCAAGCACCCTAATCCTAGGGAGATTTATAATAAAGAGCTTTTAGAAAGGGGAGATGTGGATGCAAAACTGGCCAAGCAAATGGACAAGGAGTTCCGTAAGCTTCTCCAGGATCGTCTGAATATGGTGAAGGAAAAGCCCTTGCCTTATAATTTCTCTCCTTTTGAGCAGGCATGGAAAGAATTGAGGAAATCCAAGCCGGAGGACTTTGAGAAATCCCCTGATACTTATATCTCGGAAGGAGCCATTGAAAAAGTGGCTGAAGCGTTGACGACCTTGCCGAAAGGGTTTAAGCCGATCAAACAAATCGAAGCCCAAATGAAGCAGCGTAAGGACATGTTCTACAGTTCTAAGTCGCTTAACTGGGCTGCTGCTGAGCTGCTGGCCTACGGGTCATTGCTGTTGGAAGGGAAGACCGTTAGGCTGACCGGGCAGGATTGTCGCAGAGGAACTTTCTCCCACCGTCATGCCGTGCTGCATGATGCGAGTACCAATAAATCCTACAACTCTCTGAGGGAAATGAAGGACAGCAAGGGGCAGTTTCACATTTATAATTCCCTGTTGTCCGAGTACGCTGTGCTGGGATTTGAATATGGCTATGCAATGGCCAATCCGGACGCTTTGACCATTTGGGAGGCGCAGTTCGGGGATTTTGCCAACGGTGCACAGACCATGATTGACCAGTTTATCAGTTCCGGAGAGTCCAAGTGGCAAAAAATGAACGGGATTGTGATGTTGTTGCCGCATGGATATGAAGGACAGGGGCCGGAGCATTCCAATGCCCGTCCGGAGAGGTTTTTGCAACTATCTGCAGAGTACAATATGGTGGTGGCCAATATTACAGAGCCTTCAAATTTCTTCCATATGTTGAGAAGACAATTGACCTGGGAATTTAGAAAGCCATGTATCGTGATGTCTCCGAAGTCCTTGCTCAGGCATCCGAAGGTCATGTCACCGATTGAGGAGTTTACCCAAGGCGGTTTCCGAGAAGTACTGACGGATACCACGGTAAAAGCCAAGGACGTATCCAGGGTAGTGCTGTGTTCGGGTAAGATTTATTATGATTTGATCGAGGCGCGTGAAAAAGAGAAGGTAAAAGACGTGGCTGTCGTAAGGGTAGAACAGCTTCATCCGTTACCTAAAAACCAGATTCTGGAGATAGTGGGATCTTTTGGCAAAGACAAGGAAGTGGTTTGGGTACAGGAAGAACCCGAAAACATGGGGTACTGGACCTATATGATGAGGGCCCTGTTCAGAGACTTCCCTATGGATGTGATTGCACGTAAGGCCAGTGCTTCTCCGGCTACAGGTTATTTTAAGGTGCATGCGGAAGAGCAACAAAACATTATCAATAAAGCTTTAAAAATCAAGTAATCCCCCAGGCCACTGTCTTTCGGGGCAGGGCCGTGTTTGGGTTTAATTTTATTATTTTCAACCAATAATCAGAAATTAGCCTTGAACCGATAGGTTTGGGGGATAAAACAAAAAGCCATGAGTTTAGAAATCAAAGTCCCTGCAGTTGGGGAATCCATAACCGAAGTAACCATAGGTCAATGGTTTAAAAATACCGGAGATTATGTCGAGATGGACGAGGTAATCTGCGAACTGGAATCTGATAAAGCCACTTTTGAGTTGACCGCTGAGTCTTCCGGTGTGCTCACCACCAAAGCAGAGGCAGGGGATACTTTAGAAATAGGAGCCGTAATATGCGAGATTGATACCAATGCCTCCGAAGGTGATGCTGCTCCTGCAGAAAAAGCAGAAAGTAAGCCGGCAGCAGAAAAATCTACTTCCAATGGTGGCGGAAAGACCGGTGAGGTGAAGGAGATGGTGGTCCCTACGGTAGGAGAGTCAATCACAGAGGTGACTTTGGCCTCTTGGTTGAAAGAGGAGGGCGATTTTGTGGAGCTTGATGAGATTATTGCAGAAGTGGATTCCGATAAAGCCACCTTTGAGCTTCCTGCTGAAGCTCAGGGGATTTTGAGGCGAGTGGCCGAGGAGGGAGATACCCTGGAAATCGGTGGTTTGATCTGTAAAATTGAAATAGTAGAGGGAGATGCTCCTGTAGCGGCCTCCAGTGAAGCTTCAGCCGAGACAGCATCTGCATCCTCCGGCAATGGCAGCTATGCGGCAGGACATGCTTCTCCGGCAGCAGCGAAGATATTGGCCGAAAAGGGTATAGATGCCAAAGAGGTAAAAGGTACCGGCAAAGACGGCAGGATCACGAAGGAGGATGCAGAAAAGGCGCAGAAGACTGCTCCTAAGCCTGCTGCGGCCCAGCCTGCCAAAGCAGAAAGCAAGGAGAAAGCTCCAGAAGCGCCCAAAGTGGCTGGCGCCAGAGAAAGCAGGAGAGAGAAAATGTCTTCCTTGAGAAAGACCATCTCCAAGCGGCTTGTTGCGGCCAAAAATGAAACGGCAATGCTTACCACTTTCAATGAGGTAAACATGAAGCCAATCATGGACCTTAGAAAGCAATACAAGGAGATGTTCAAAGAGAAGCACAATGTAAACCTTGGTTTCATGTCCTTCTTTACCAAGGCTTGTTGTGTGGCATTACAGGAATGGCCTGCCGTAAATGCGCAAATTGATGGAAACGAGATCGTATATAATGATTTTTGTGATGTCTCCATTGCCGTTTCTGCTCCAAAAGGCCTAGTGGTGCCGGTGATCAGAAACGCGGAAGCACTTTCTTTTGATCAGGTGGAGAAAGAAGTGGTGAGGTTGGCTACTAAGGCCAGGGACGGTAAGCTGACCATCGATGAGATGACCGGTGGGACCTTTACCATTACCAATGGCGGTATTTTCGGGTCCATGATGTCCACTCCTATCATCAACCAGCCACAGTCTGCCATCTTGGGCATGCACAATATTGTGGAGAGGCCGATGGCCGTAAACGGTGAGGTGAAGATCCTTCCGATGATGTACATCGCCCTATCTTATGACCACAGGATCATCGATGGAAGAGAGTCTGTTAGCTTCCTTGTCAGAGTGAAACAATTGCTTGAAGACCCTGCGAGATTATTGCTCGGAGTGTAACAAGTGAAGGGAGTAAGAGATATCAAGTACAAAGTATCAAGTACAAAGTACAAAGTATACAGTGTAAAGTGATTTGACAATCAGTGTTTTAATGCTGGATTGTCGGTAAAAGATTTGTTAAATTAATGAGGTAGGTAGATTGTTTATTCCTGCCTCATTAACCTAATTTTTAATTTAACTTACTTTTATTATGCACAGGTACAAAGAACTCCACGTTTGGAAAAAGTCCATTGATCTAGCTGTTGAAATTTATAGTGTCACCGAAAATCTTCCAAAGCAGGAAAAATTTGGTTTGATAAGTCAAATCAATAGGGCTGCGGTGTCCATTGCATCTAATATTGCTGAAGGGGCAGGGAGAAATAGTAAGGGTGAGTTTGATCAATTCTTAGGGTACTCGTTGGGCTCCGCTTTTGAATTGGATACTCAATTAATAATTAGCAACAGACTGCAGTACATTGATGATCGGATGTTTATGAAGGTGTCACAGGATTTGGAGGCTATTCATAACATGATCTATGGACTAAAACAAAGTTTAAAAAGATAATTAAATATACCTGGTACATTGTACAACATACTTTGTACTATGTTCAAAACAAACCATCATGAAATACGACTTAATTGTTATAGGATCCGGACCGGGAGGCTATGTGGCTGCGATCAGAGGGGCTCAGCTCGGTATGAAAACGGCTATCATTGAAAAATATTCCACTTTGGGCGGGACTTGTCTAAACGTAGGCTGTATTCCGTCAAAAGCATTGTTGGATTCATCTGAACATTACCATAATGCTGAACATACTTTTAAGGCCCATGGAATAGAACTGAAGGACCTGAAAGTGAACCTGAAGCAAATGATCACAAGAAAGGATGACGTGGTCAAGCAAAATGTGGACGGGATCCAGTATTTAATGAAAAAGAATAAGATCGATGTTCATCATGGATTAGGGTCTTTTGTCGATAAGAATACCGTAAAAGTAACCAAAGAAGACGGTAAGTCTGAAGAGATTACCGGTAAGAACATCATCATTGCCACAGGTTCCAAGCCTTCTTCTTTGCCTTTTATTGATATAGATAAAAAACGTATTATTACCTCTACTGAAGCCTTGAAGCTGAAGGAGATTCCAAAGCAC
>NZ_BAAHAP010000075.1:0-25477 GCF_054777495.1 Echinicola sediminis
GGGTTTTTATTTTGCAAATAAATCAACGAAATAATTTAAAAATTTTATTTTTTTTAATTTTCATTAATTATTGTTATCGTATTGGTAATGTAGATCGGAAGCTCAAGAACGTTATTTTTCCTGTTTTTTTCTTGGTTCTTTGCTCATTTGTCTAAATTTATATGTGTATCCGCTTAACTGCACGTGGCCAAATTAGCATAGGTTCTGGCTTGTTTTAAGCTTTCCTACTTTTTCCATTGATGAAAAAGTAGGCAAAAAATCTAGGCCAGTGGAGCCTCCCGTACAGTAGTCGGGACAGGTTCTTCAACTTGAGTAAATTCGTTTTCGATTACAATCAGTTTGTCTCAATTTGATTTTGTGCCATTTGCTGTAGGCTAAAAATGAGTGGATCTCGCTCGTCCACTTCGCGAGCTAACTCATTTTCTTAACGCCTCCATCAACTGTCACAAAACCGAATGCTCCAAGGGCCGGATTTCCGGTTTCCGTTTATTATTGTGGATTTCCTGAGCAATCTATGCAGAATGAGCCACAGGCTCTGCTTTAGTTGTGCGAAGGCACAGCTACTCGCATAATATGGCACAACTAAATGGTTTCGGACTTCTTGCTGAAATCTTTTGGCAGTTCCCCAAATTGTTTTTGGAAACATTTGGAGAAATAGGAAGGTGAATTGAAGCCCACTTTCTCACTGATTTCGGTCACGGTATACTGGGCTTCCTGAAGCATTTCAGCCGCTTTTTTAAGCCTTACTAAGCGGATATAACCATTGGGGGTCATTTCTGAAATTCCCTTGATTTTTCTAAGCAGACTGGATTGGCTCATGCACAGCACATCAGCCAGTTCATTGACGCCAAAGTTTTCGTTGCCTAGGTTTTCCAAAATGGCTTCATTGGCCTGTGTAAGGAACTCCTCATCAGCCCTGGTATGGGCTATGGTATTGACATTGACCATGGGCTGATTGGCAAAGGCCTGCCTTACCTGGTCCCGGTAATGTAAAAGGTTTTTGATCTGCAAACTCAAGTGGTCAATGGAGAATGGCTTTTCCAGGTAGACATCAGCCCCCATTTCCATGCCCTCTATTTTGGACTGCAGGGTGTTTTTGGCCGTCAACATAACCACTGGAATATGACTATGGTTGACATCGGATTTGATTTTCTCGCATAGGGTAAACCCATCCATTACCGGCATCATTACATCAGTGATGACCAGATCTATCGGCTTTTCCTTAAGTACCTTGAGGCCCTCCTGTCCATTGTCGGCCCTCAAGACGTGGTAGTCTGCTTTGAGTTGGTCATGGATAAATTTCTGCAACTCCTTATTGTCCTCTACCACCAAGAGGCTAGGCTTATGACCGGATGAGCTTTTCTTTTCAACAGGCAATTTTTCGGGGACTTCATCCACCGGTTCTGTTATCGGTTCATTTATGGTGATGGTGTTTTTTTGTTTGACCGGAAGTTCCATAACAAAGGTGTTGCGGTTTTTGGCGCCCTCCGGATCTACCTTTAGCGTACCGCTGTGCATCTCTGCAAGCGATCTGGAAAGCGGCAATCCCAGTCCTGTCCCCGTGGATGCCCTGTTGTTTTTATCACCATCTATCTGGAAGAACGGCTCAAATATTTTTTCCCGATTTTCAGGGGCAATGAGATTGCCGTCATTGCTCACCGAAACTTTAAAACAGGTGTCCATGGGAGTAATGAGTAGCTTTATCTGCACAGTGGTATCTGCGTTTTTGATGGCGTTGGAAAGCAGGTTACTGATGATTTTGGTGAAAGCTTCCCTGTCGATATCAGCAAAGAAGGGTTCCTCCGGCTTGATCAGATGGAAATTGATGTATTTCTGTTCTGCAAGGGCTTTGAACCTGACAAAAATGTCCTCCAGCAGCTTTCCGATTTCATTTCTGGTAAAGTTCAGAGAGAAGCCCTTTTTTTCTGTTTTTCTAAAATCCAACAGTTCATTACTCAACTCTATCAGCCGGTTCGTGTTTTTGTTCATGATCCAGAGATTCTCCTTCACTTCAGGAGTATAAGCGTCCTCCCTTTTCAGTATACTCTCTAATGGCCCCTTTATCAGCGTCAGTGGAGTCCGTATCTCATGGGTGATGTTGGTGAAAAACTCTATTTTTGATTGATAGACTTCTTTCTGTTTTTCGTCTTCCAACCGCTTAAAGGCATCTTCCTGACGTTTTTGGATGCGTTGCTTGTAGCTTCTCAGGCTAAAGTAAATGGCCAAAACCGCTACCAATACATAGAAAAGATAGGCCCAGCCGGTTAGCCAAAAAGGAGGAAGGATAGTGATATGGAGCTGCCCCTCCCTTTCACTCCATTCTCCGAATACATCGGCAGATTTGACCTTTAGAACATAGTCTCCAGGTGGCAGATAAGAATAATTGATCCGTTGGTTTTGAGGTAAGAAAGTCCAGTTTTTGTCAAATCCCTCCATTTTATAGGCATAGGGCAGGGCCTCTGAAGCCGTATAGGTGAGGGCAGCAAAATCAAAACTTAAAGAGGACTGATCATGATTTAGGGTGATGGCTGAAGTTTTGGTGATGGATTGTTCCAGTACTGCATTTTCTCCCCCTATGGGCACGGGGGTATTGAAGACCTGTATACCTGTAAACACAATTGGGGGATCATACTCATAAGGCTCAAAGTTTCTTGGGTCAAAAGAAATAAAGCCGTTGAGACATCCAAAATAAAGTGTCCCGTCTTTTGCCCTGAATCCACTTTTGTAATTGAAGGGATAAGGCATTAGGCCATTGTCTTTTGTGAACAGCCTGTATTCGGTAGTTTGTGGGTTGAATTCCACAAGTCCCTTACTACAGGTAATCCACAGATGACCGGAAATGTCCTCCAGGATTTTGTAAATATTATTGCATGGAAAACCGTTTTGGGTGTTGAAAGCGGTGAAATCCTCGCTCTTTTCATTATAAATACAGAAGCCGCCTCCTTCAGTGGCAATCCAGATCCTGTCCTGGCTGTCCTGGAAAATATTGATCACCGAGTAGTGGGGTAGACTGTTGGCTTTGTCAGGATCGGGTAGGAATGTACGGGTTTCACCCGTTTCAGGATTGAATTTGATAAGCCCGTTTCCGTAGGTTGCCACCCAGATATTGCCGGCATTGTCCTCCAAGAGGTCATAGATGAATCGATGGCCTATTTCTTTGACAAAGTGGGTTTTGTTTTCTTCTTCATCAAGCCTAAATAGGCCTACCACTGTGCCCAGCCAGACTTGGTCCTTGCGATCCACCAGAATACTGTGGAATTCATTGTCATCTGGAGTGTTTCGGTCACTTTGGATCCGGACTGTTTCGATCTGATTGGTTTTTAAATCCATTTTATTCAGACCTACCGCAAAGGTCACCGTTCCTATCCACAATTCATCACCTCTCCTGGCCAATCCATGGACATTGTGATAAGAGAGGCTGTTGGGGGTGTTGTCGGGGAGATACTTGGTGAACGTGCCCTTGTCGGGGTCATAGTTGTTTAGCCCGGCATCTTCCGTTCCAATCCAAATGGTGCTGTCATTTCCTTCTATGAATTGTCGCACACGTTGGCCACTGATACTGTTTGAATTGGGGATGGGGTAGTGTTTTTTGAATTTGGTGGGGTGGTTGGGAAGGAAGTTGATTCCCCCAAAATAGGTACCTAGCCACATTCCTCCTTCTTGGTCCCGCTCGATGCAATAAATGGCGTTGTCCGATATGGAATAGGGATCATTGAGGTTTTCCTTAAAATGCTTGTATTTGTTTTTTTCCAAATCATAAATGAAAAGGCCGGATTCTGTCGCAATCCAAAGTTCATTGTCGGAGATTCTATAGAGGTCCCTTACGAAGAGGTTTTTGCCAGAGGGAGCCTTGGTAATAAGTGGGTTCGCCTTTCCGCTTGCTTTGTCCATGACCCATACACCCAGGTCTTTTGTCCCCAGTAGTAAGCTGCTCCCATTATCTTCTAGGCTTAGCACCGCGGATGCGACCACTTCTTGGTTGCTCAGAAGTTTTTGGAATTTTTCAGTGGAAGGCAGGAATTTATATACCCCCATTCTGGAAGTAGCTATCCAAATTTCTCCTTTTTCATCCACTAAGATATTAGTGGCATTATTGTCTGGAGCGTCCAAATTGGTTTTGCTGATATCTTTATGTTGGAATAGGGTATCTTTATCAACAGCATACCTGAAAAGTCCCTTATTGTTAACCGCAAATAAAATATTTCCCTCCAGGTCCTCTTTTATTTCCCCAACCGGGCCGGTGATCTGCTCTCCCCGGTTTGAGGTCTTATTAAAATGTTCGAAGCTTTCGGTGAAGGAATCGTAGGTATAAACCCCATGTGTGGTACCTACCCAGATGATCCCCCTGCTGTCCTCAAAGAGGCCATAAATGAAATTGTCCTTTAATCCTGAAGAGCCGTCAGTTTCCGAATTGAAGATTTTGAAATTGTGTCCGTCATAACGGTTTAGGCCGTTTTTTGTCCCAAACCACATGAAGCCTTGCTTGTCCTGCAGGATGCTCAAAACTGTACTCCCTGAAAGGCCATCCTCCATGGTGATATGCTCGAAGTAGTGTTCTTCCTTTTGCCCGTAGGAGCTAAAAGAAATAGTCACTAGGAAGAGTAACAAAACGAGCTGGAAAGGGAAAATTCGAAGCATGGGCAATCAAACGGGTTTATTGAATAGTTAAATTTACTAAAAAGCCTAAAATGTCTCCCTATGAGGGGAATGAATTGCTATTTCTGTTGATAGATTGGAGGATTTGTAACAGGCAATGACGGAAAATTTTCATTTAGCTGAGTGAAAGCCAATATATTTCCAATGAATTTATTTTTTGAACACAATTTCAGCGGTTTAATAAAAGCCATAGTTTGAGAGGGACAAAAAGAAAGTATGCAGCTGATTTGAAGGAAACCAAAGGTTTTTTGATGGAAGTGTTTTCTGAAACAGCTCCTATCAAACGGTAATTTAGCCTAAAATAAAAGCCATTAGGCCCAAAACCGTATTTCACTGAAAGTACCATGAGGTTACTTCTAAAACTCCCTTTATGTTCTGCTCGGTTGCAATTATGTGCAGTTCATCTATGGATGGACAAGAGGATCTTGGAGATCCTGATACCGAGATAAAGGTTGAAAAGGCCCATTACTACCATCCATGACGAGGCTATGAAGCGAATCCTTGAGTGATTTTCACCAACTGTTATGAGCAGGGCTTTGTCCTGTAAGCCAAAACCTAAGATCCTCCGGGAGCCCATGAGTTATAATGAATTATAGCAGAGGATCTTGAGGGTAGGGGCGTACCGCGTGAGTACGATTAGAAATAGCAAAAAATCATCGTCTGACGGATTTGTTTCATTTATGAAAAGCGCCAAAACCCCTCTCAGAAGCCCAAAAGGTAAAGAAAAAGTCAATAGCAGGAATTGTTGTATTAAATGAAGGATTTGTGACAAGGGCTTAGGATAGGCTTCTGTAGCTTAGCATTATCGAAATTGTTGCTAAATCAATTAAGTGAGTAACATTCGTTCAATGGCATAATTAACAATTAAAAAAGGACCATCAGGTACGGTCTTTTTTGAAACCCAAAAATGATGATGAAATATACCTATCTATTCCAAGGGCATGCTCGGTTTCCATGAGCCGTAATGTAAGAACCTCTCTCTTTGCCCAAACATCAAAGTGAACATTCGTAATCAAAAGCCTGCAGTTTTCAAGCTGAAGGCCCAGTGTGATTTGCCGGCCATTTCAGGAGAATAAAGCTTGTCATGACCATGGTAACAGGAATTACTATGCTTCCTGTTTTTTGTTGGAGCAATAACCTTAACCCAAAATCTATTATTTACATGAAAGAAAAATTACTAAGAAGTAGCAGCGTGATACTCATCCTGCTATGCAGTTTGGTATTTTCCGCTATGGCCCAAAATGGCCGGATGGTAGAAGGTACCGTGAAAGACAAGGAATCCGGGGAACCTATTCCCGGGGTAAGTATCCTTGAAAAAGGGACTACAAACGGAACAGTCACCGGTGTGGACGGTGAGTTTAAAATTCAGTTGCGCGGTGATAACCCTATCATCAGGGTTTCATTTATCGGTTTCAAGACCATTGAAACAGAAGTAGGCAACCAAAGTATGTTGGATTTTTCCCTGGAAAGCGATCTGGGGGATCTTGAAGAAGTAGTGGTGGTTGGTTATGGAGAACAGAAAAAGGAATCCATTACCGGTGCCGTTTCCAATGTCACCAGCCGGGATATTGAGCAGGTGCCTACGGCAACTGTATCAGGAGCCTTGGCCGGTAAACTGCCGGGTTTGTCCTTTAGGCAACCGGATGGAAGGCCCGGTGCCGGTGCGCAAATTCAAATTAGGAATTTGGGCAGTCCCTTATTTGTGATTGATGGGATACAAAAGGATGAGGGACAATTCAATAACCTGGCCCCCGGAGATATCGAAAGTATTACCATTCTTAAGGATGCCTCTGCCGCGGTATACGGTTCACGTGCCGCCAATGGTGTGGTCGTGGTAACTACCAAAAGAGGAAACCGAGGTGAAAAACCACAGATCAATATCAACGGCTACTATGGAATCCAAAACTGGTCCAGGTTCCCAGAGGGGGTGAACGGTTATGAGTGGATGCTGGGGAGAGCCTATGCTGACATGAACCAGTTCGGAAATACCAATATCAGCCAGGACGAATTGGACAAATGGAAGCAAGGTACGGAATACGGGTACCGGTCCTTTGACTGGAGGGATTTCATCATCAAAGGAAATGCACCACAAAGTAACTTTAACGTGAGTGCAGCCGGTGGCTCTGAGAAAACCAATTACTATATCTCCTTGACCCGCTTTGATCAAAAGTCGGTATTCAGCGATGAGTTTGAGTTTAACAGAACCAATATTCAGTCCAATATCACCACCGATGTTACCGATCGTCTGACAGTAGGTCTGATGATTAACGGACGTTTGGAAAACAGGGAAAACCCCGGAGTTCCAGGAGGTGATGATTACTGGCAGCCTCGTTTTGCCCTGTTCAGAAACCGTCCTACGGAGCGACCCTATGCGAATGACAATCCTAACTACCCTGCCAATATCAATAATATTGAGACCAACTGGGCGCTGTTGAACTACGATCGGACGGGTTTTTTCACAAACTATTGGAAAAATATCCAAACCAACTTCTCTGCTGAATACGATATTCCCGTGGAAGGCTTAAAAGCCAAGGGGCTTTATTCCTATTATTTTGCTGATAATTATGTCAATACTTTCGAGTACACCTATGATGTGTTTGATTATATTCCGGAGACGGATGAATATATCAGGACAGGCGGTAACGATAATCCTTACAGGGACAGAAACCAAAGAAAGATTGAAGAGACAGTAGGTCAGTTCCAATTGAACTATGACCGGGTGTTTGCTGAAAGCCACAAGCT
The DNA here is from genome assembly GCF_054777495.1 of Echinicola sediminis. NCBI lineage: Bacteria > Pseudomonadati > Bacteroidota > Cytophagia > Cytophagales > Cyclobacteriaceae > Echinicola > Echinicola sediminis. The sequence continues at coordinate 7,399 of NZ_BAAHAP010000075.1, forward strand.
ATCAGTGTTGGCCTTGTACGAAAGAATTCAAAGAAGGGATTATAGAAACTGGATTCACTCTGTGCCTACCAATAACTACCTCCCTTTAGTCCAATTTGCGGATATGGACCGGTATGATGACTATGATTACGAAGAGGCACGAATCGGGTATGTAGGTCGAATCAACTATGAGTACAAAGGAAAGTATTTGTTGGAAGTAGCGGCGAGGTACGATGCTTCATGGAAATTTTCTCCTGAAAACCGCTGGGGATTCTTCCCGTCAGTATCCGGAGGATGGAGAATCAGTCAAGAGCCATTTATGGACAATTTGGCAACAAACACCAATTTGGATGAATTGAAGCTGAGGGTTTCCTATGGTGAGTTGGGCGACGACAATATTGGCATTGGACCGTTCGATTATATACCGGGGTACAGCTATGGTGTTTCGACTGTCATCATTGATGGTGAAAATATCCAAGGTTCGGCCAACAGAGGCAAGCCAATTGATAACCTTTCCTGGTATACCAGTAAGATGTTTGATGCTGGTATTGACTTCTCCTTTGGTTCAGGAAAAATCACCGGTACAGCTGATTACTTCTACAGAAAAAGAGATGGCCTTAGGGATATCCGTGACGATGTTTTCTTGCCTCTTGAACTGGGCTATGGTTTGACTGATGAAAACCTCAGTAGCGATGCCAATGTGGCTTTTGACTTAGGTCTTAACTATAACGGAAAAGCCAATGCGCTGACCTACAGGATTGGCGGTACTTTTGGCTGGGCGCGAAGCAAATTCCTTTCTTCCTATAACCCTGTATTCAGCAATTCATGGGATCACTACAGAAGATCCGGTGAAGACCGATGGAACGGAATCTTCTGGGGGTATGAAATAATCGGACAATTCCAGTCTCAGGAAGACATTAACAATTATCCGGTCAATATCGACGGACAGGGAAATGGGACTTTACTTCCGGGTGACCTGATCTACAAAGATGTAAACGGAGACGGCAAGATCGATGGATATGATGAGCGCCCCATTGGGTACAGCTTGGACGGTCCTCCCAGCATCAACTACGGTCTGAATATGTACTTCAATTACAAAAACTTTGACCTGACCATGGACTTCTCCGGTGGATCAATGGCTTCCTACCTGCAGAACTGGGAAATGAGATGGCCTTACCAAAATGGTGGTAACCTGCTTGCTTACATGTACGAAGACAGATGGCACAGGGAAGACCCTTATGACCTAAACAGTGAGTGGATTCCTGGGGCCAACCCAGCACTGAGGTTCAATGCCGGTGGACACAGTAACTACAACCGAAACTCCACTTGGTGGTTGACCAATATCAGGTACTTAAGAATGAGGACCATGTCTTTGGGTTATACTTTGCCTCCTAAAGTATTGAGTAAGCTGAAAATTGAAAGAGCAAGGGTTTATTTCCAGACTTACAACCTGTTCTCGATTGATAATGTACATCAGTTCGGTATCGATCCAGAGGTAAGAGATCCGAATGGCTTGCAATATCCGCAAAACGTGAACATGAACTTAGGGTTTAACTTGACCTTCTAAAATGAAACTGGACATGAAAAAATACATATATAGCATTTTCGCATGCTTGATTCTATTCACGGCATGTAATGATGAGGAATTCTTGAACCGTGATCCCCAAAACATACTTTTGGAAGATCAGGTTTGGGAAAATGAGGATCTGGTGCTGTCTGTATTGGCAGATTTGTACAACAGGCTTCCAGATTACCAGACCATAGAGAGATGGTGGGAATTTGCCAATTTCGATGAGACCTTCGCTTCAAATGCGGGGGATTATTGGAGACACCAAAACCAGGATTACGGTTATGGCAACTGGGGAATATGGGATTATGGCTATATCCGTGATCTCAACCTCTTTATAGAAAAGGCAGAGACAGCTGATCAATTGGATCCGATGATCAGGGCCCAGTTTATTGCTGAGGCGAAGTTTATCCGTGCCATGGTTTATTTTGAGCATGTTAAGAGAATGGGAGGGGTACCCTTGATCTTGGAGTCATTGGAATATGATTACAGTGGCGATCCTACCTATTTGCAATATGCCAGGGCCAAAGAGCACGAGGTATATGATTATATCATTGAAGAAATGGAAGCGATCAAAGGGGATTTGCCAAATGGTGGAACCCGTTCAAGAGCAAGCAAGGGAGCTGCATTGGCATTGGAATCAAGAGCAGCCTTGTATGCAGGTTCCATAGCCAATTACGGTGAGCTGACTCCAAACGTTTCTTTGCCTGGAGATGAGGTGGGCATTCCTGCCAGCATGGCGGATCAGTATTATACCGTTTCTTTGAGGGCATCGGAGGAATTGATGGGACTGGGAACTTATGAACTTTACCAAAATGATCCTGATCCGTCAGAGAACTATGCGAATATTTTCCTGAACAAGTCCGCCAACAATGAGGTGATTTTTGCCAAAGACTTTTTGGTGCAGGCCAGGACCCATGGTTTCACCATCGACAATATTCCAAGGTCGTTGAGGGAGGAAAATACTTCAGGTGGAAAGATGAACCCTTCATTGAACCTGGTTCAGTCCTTTGAGCTTTTGGACAACACTTTTGCACCCCTTCCCACAAAGGATGCAGATGGTGACCCTATATACTATGAAAACCAATTGGATATTTTTGAAGGAAGAGATCCAAGATTGGCAGGAACAGTGATCCTTCCGGGATCCAGTTTCCGGGGAAGCCAAGTGGATATCTGGGCCGGATGGAAAACAGCGGAGGGTACTTTGATTACTTCCGATCAGCTTGGAGGGCGTGGAAACCTTCCAAACGGAGAAAGTGCCCAGCTGGTAGGTTTTGATGGTCCTATTCCTAATTTGGAATGGTCTGCCCAAGGCGGTTTTTACCTGAGAAAGTTCGTGGATACCTCTGTGGGATCAGGACAGCGTGGTACAGGAAGCGCCGTTTGGTGGATCCGTTTCAGGTATGCTGAAATACTGTTGAACGCTGCGGAAGCTGCCTTCGAATTGGGAGATGCTGCCAAAGCTGCCCAGTACATGAATGAAGTGAGAAGAAGAGCGGGATTCCCTACAGATTTGGCACCGTCTGAAATTGATTTTGATAGAATCGTTCATGAGAGAAAAGTGGAGCTGTCTTTTGAAAACCATATCCTATGGGATTATAAGCGTTGGAGATTGGCGCACAGGGTTTGGAATGGAGAGTCAGTAGAGCTGACCAACAACCCTGGTGATGCCGAGGCGGTAAGTACACGCGTCTTTGGTCTGAGACCTTACAAAGTATATGATCCGGGAAGTCCTAACCACGAAAAATGGATTTATGAAGAGTTCCTTCCTAACCCAGTATTCAACCCTCACCGGTTCCGTTTAGGAAATTACTATTCATTTATTGGGGACAATGTGCGTAATGCCAACCCTAAAATTGTCAGAAACCCTAATCAGTAATAGGACCTTAAATCATAGAATTTATGAAAAACAGTATTAAATATATAACCGGGCTCGTTTGTCTGACATTGGGCCTGACCTCCTGCGAATATGATAATTATGAGGAGCCAAAGCTGCTTTTTGAAGGTAATTTGGTTTATCAGGGAGAGCCCATAGGTGTAAGCTACAATGACGTTTACTTCGAACTCTGGGAGGAAGGATGGCAGACCTTTGGAAATATTGGGGTGGCTGTCGACCAGGACGGTTCATTTTCTTCCTTGCTTTTCTCCGGAGATTATAAATTGATCATCCCTGCCAACCAAGGGCCGTTTATGAACATCCCCAATGCCGAAACCAATTCAGATACCATTCCTTTGAATTTAGGAAGCAGCCTGGATATGGACATTGAGGTATTGCCTTACTTCATGTTGAGAAATGTGGACATCGCAGGAAACAGTTCTACCGTCAACGCCAACTTTGCTTTGGAACAAATCATCACAGATGCCAATGCCAAAAGTATCAATGAGGTAGTGCTTTATTTGAGCAAGTCCACCTTCGTGGATGGCCGAACCAGTATCAGTTCTTCCAGAATTGGCGGCGGTGATATTGCCAACATGTCCAACATCCAGTTGAGCACCAATGTCCCAACTATGACACCTAGCCAAAACTACGTATTTGCCAGAGTAGGGGTAAGGATCAATGGAGTGGAGGATATGCTGTTCTCGCCAATTCAGCGAATTGATTTCTAATGGATTGAAAAAACGTCATTGCGAAGGATCCTCCCTGCCTGTCTGCCCAGGCAGGGAGGAGACTGTGGCAATCTCATCTACCTATTACGAGACTGTTTCGTCGCTAAAGCGTCTCGCAGTGACGTTTACCAAATTGATTTAGATTTTCTTAAAAACTTGACCCTAAAAAAACAATTATAATGAAATCGACTTTTCTTTCTATATCCGTGATGGCAACCCTTATAACATCCATGGCTTGTACCAGCCAGGCACAGGATGATGTGCCCGAGAAGGTGGATGAGGAGATCAGCATGGAAGGAAAATATACCAACCCGGTATGGGAGCCCGTATTGGCAGACCCCACCCTTGTGAAGGAGGGGGATTATTTTTACGCTTATGGTACAGAAGATCACTGGGGCAATGAAGGTGGTTATCACTTGGTGCCGGTGATCAAATCAAAAGACTTGGTCCATTGGGAATTGGTAGGGGATGCCCTGAATACCAAGCCCACATGGAAATCAGAAGGCGGTATCTGGGCCCCGGATATTAGCAAAGTAGGGGATAAATTTTATCTCTATTATTCTTATTCTACTTGGGGAGATCCCAATCCCGGGATTGGATTGGCCATTGCCGATTCTCCTGAGGGACCTTTTGTGGATCATGGAAAGATATTTGACTCCAACAGCATCGGAGTGAGCAACAGCATTGATCCTTTTTATTATGAAGAGGAGGGGCAAAAGTACCTGTTCTGGGGAAGCTTTAGAGGGCTATATATGATACAATTAGCAGCGGATGGCAAGTCCACCGTGGGTGAAAAGATTCAAGTAGCCGGTGATCATTTGGAGGCCACCTATATCCATAAGAAAGGGGACTTTTATTACCTTTTTGGTTCTTATGGTTCCTGCTGTGAAGGGGAGAATAGCAGCTATCAAGTTTGGGTAGGCAGATCGGACAAGTTGGAAGGACCTTACTTGGATAAAGCTGGAAACAGGTTATTGGATGGACATCATGGTGAACTGGTGGTAAAAGGCAATTTGGGAAGTACCGGTTTTGCGGGGCCTGGACACAATGCGGAGATTGTCTCTGATTCCGCCGGTGATGACTGGTTGGTTTATCATGGCATGCTGAAAAGCAGGCCCAGAACAAATAATGGAACCAATCGAAGAAGCCTATTAATAGATAAAATCATTTGGAACGATGGTTGGCCGATGATCTTCAGGCAGGAGCCGAGTACCAAAGCACAAAATAGTCCTCTCTTTTAGTTGCCATTTAGAAAAGCTTAAACTTATGTATTCTTTAAGATTAATAGTAAGTAGTGTTTTGTTGGTGATCGCCACCCAGGCTGTGCTGGCACAATCGCGTCTTGATTTTTCCGATTTTAATAAAAAAGCAGGTGCATTGGTAAGCGATGAAGGTAATTTGGTAAAGGTGACATGGCCGGTGGGAAAAGGTAACACCGGAACATTGCTGCTAAATAAGGAAACGGAAAGGCCCCTATTTGAGGAGGTATTCCTTGGCACCGCCAATTCAAAAAGTAGGATAGCCAGTAATGCAGCCCCCTTATTTCTGCTGACCGTAGGTGAAAGGGATCTGAGCAAGGAAAGCGGCTGGAACATCTTTTTTGACAGGACAGCTTACAAGCCCCATCAAACCTACCGGGTCAGCCTGAAAAAGGAAACAATCAAGGTGAGTAGCCAGGGGCAGCGCACCCTGATAAAAGTAGATAAGATGGAAGCAGGGAATTTTTCCGGTCACTTGGAAATTACCTTATACCATGGAAGCCCTCTTATCAATATGGCTGCCGTCCTTAGCACCGAAGAAAATGCCAAAGCCATCATCTATGATGCTGGTGTGACAAGTGAAAAGAGGGAATGGGAGGAAGTTTTTTGGTCCGATACAGAAGGGTATTTACAATCCCGTGACCTTGCAAATGGAGATAGCAACAGCGAAAACCTGGCCGTAAAATACAGGACCATCATAGGGGAGAGCAGTGAGGGAAGTCTTGCGATTTTTCCACCACCTCACCAGTTTTTTTATCCTTTGGACAATGCTTACAACTTAAAGTATGTTTGGTACGGCAGTGGGTACAGGGAATTGGTAAAGGACTTTGGCTTGGGTATCCGTCATGAGCCCATGGGGGACAATAGGCATGTCCCCTGGTTCAATGCACCTCCGGGTACAGATCAAAGGTTAAACTTTTTTTTATTGCTAAGCAGCACCAAAGACGGACAGATCCTGGAAGAGGTAAAGGCCTTTACCCATGGGGATGAATACAAGCCCTTGGCCGGATTTAGGACCATGGCCAGTCATTTTCATACCGAGCACATGGATGATATCCTGACCCATAAACCTGTTCCGGATATCCCGGGGCATGTGAAGGCACTACGAAGTATGGGGGTCAATATCATGCATTTGGGGGAATATCACCTTGCCGGAAATCCCAGGGATCAAGGGCCCAGAAGGTTGCCCGAATTGGAACTGATGTTTTCGGAATGTGCCAGGCTTTCTTCAGGGGACTTTTTGATGCTGCCCGGTGAAGAGCCCAACTGTCATTTTGGGGGGCATTGGATGAACCTGTTCCCTCAGCCGGTTTACTGGATCATGTCCAGAGAAGAGGGGCAGCCCTTCGTCGAGGACCATCCACAATATGGGAAAGTTTACCGGGTAGGGAATAAGGAGGAAATGCTCCGGCTTTTGGAGGAGGAAAAGGGCCTGGCTTGGACTGCCCATGCCCGCACAAAAGGTTCCACAGGCTATCCAGACGCTTATAAGGAGGAAGGTTTTTACCATTCACCACACTTTAACGGCGCTGCTTGGAAAGCCATTCCAGCAGATCTTTCCCTGCCCAATATGGGAAGAAGGGTGCTGAAATTAATGGATGATATGGCCAATTGGGGCGAGCGGAAATATGTGATCGGTGAGGCAGACCTTTTTAAATTGGAGCCGGACTATGAGGTATATGGACATATGAACGTCAACTACCTTCAGTTGGATAAGCTGCCCAAATTCGAAGAAGGATGGCAGCCGGTACTGGATGCCATGTCTTCGGGGAAATTCTTTGTTACTACCGGGGAGGTATTATTGCCCTCCTTTACGGTCAATGGGAAACAAAGCGGAGAAAGCATCCCGTCAACTGGAACCGCCACGATAGCGGCAAAGGCCACATGGACTTTTCCGCTAAACTATGCGGAGATTGTTTCCGGAGATGGAGAGCATGTGTACAGGGAAAGAATCGAGCTGGAAGATACCAAAGCCTTTGGAGAAGAAAGTTTCCAGTTCAAGATCGATTTAAAAGACCGAAAATGGGTGAGGTTGGAGATATGGGATGTAGCGGCGAATGGAGCTTTTACCCAGCCGGTCTGGATAGAATAAAATGGTATTAAGAGCATAACTATAAACCTATTGAAGATGATTTTCAAGATGAGAAATTTGGCGCAGCTCCTGGTGGGAGTCTGTATCTCCAGCCTGATAGGCTGTCAGCACTCTGTAGAGAAACAGATGGAAGGGACGCACCAACCAATGAATGCCATTAGGCCTCCAGCTTACCCGCTGATAACCGTGGATCCCTATTTCAGTATTTGGAGTATGTCGGATGAGGCCAATGCTGATGCGACCAGACACTGGACGGGTACGGCCCATGACCTGCAGGGCATTATCAGAGTGGACGGCAAGGCCTATTATTTTTTGGGGGAAGAAATGACCGAAACCAAAGCCGTATTGCCGCTGACCGGGATGAAAGAGTCCTGGAGCTATACCTATAAGCAGCCTGCAGGTGAATGGAAAGAGCTGGGCTATGAAGAAACTGGCCAGTGGAAAAGCACCAGAGGGGCCTTTACCAATGGGGATGACAGCCCTGCGCCGAACAAATGGAACACCGAAGCTATTTGGGTGCGTAGGTCCTTCGATTTGGATAAAACGGACTTTCATGACCTATTGCTAAACATCCATCATGATGACAATGTAAAAGTCTATCTCAATGGGGTGTTGGCTTATGAGAAGGAGGGTTGGGTCAATGCACCTGCTACTTTTCCGATAAAAGAAGCAGCCAAAAAAGCGTTAAAGGCTGGTGAAAACATCATGGCCATCCATTGCGAGAACACCACAGGGGGAGCCTTTTTGGATGCCGGTTTGGTTGAAATCATTCCACCGGCTGTTCACATAAATAGCGCAAAACAAACATTTTCTGAGGTAAGGGCGACCGAGACGCTTTACTCTTTTGAAGCCGGAGGGGTACAGCTGAACCTTACTTTTACCGCTCCTATGCTGCCCGAAAATCTGGATGTGTTGACCCGTCCGGCCAATTATGTCACCTTCAAGGTGGAGTCAGCTGATGAAAAGGAACACGATGTACAGGTTTATTTCAGTGCAGCGGGAAACCTGGCCGTCAATACTCCCGATCAGGAAGTAAGCTGGGGAAGACCGGAGATAGCTGGACTGGAAGTCCTGAAAATCGGTACCAGCACACAGCCGATATTAGAAAAGAAAGGAGACAACCTACGTATCGACTGGGGATACCTTTATTTGACGGCAGGAAAGCAGGAAAACCTGACTTCTGTTATCGACGTCAATGGCAACAGCATCAACGAGTTTGTGGAAAACGGAAAGCTGAGTGGTAAGGACGCCAAGCAGCACCCCGTTGCTTTGGATAAGCAGATGATCACTTCCGCCATGGCTTTTGATTATGGGAAAGTTGACAGTAAGGCAAAGGAAAGCTTTTTGACCTTGGCTTATGATGATTTGTATGCGGTCCAATTCTTCAATGAAAACTTGAAGGCATGGTGGAAAAGAAACGGTATGAGTACAGAAGAAATGCTCCAGACTGCTCAAACGGATTACAGGAAGCTGAAAAAGGCCAGTGAGGATTTTGACCAGAAAATTTACAGTGAGGCCCTGCGGGCAGCCGGTCAGGAATATGCTGCCATCTGTGCGCTGGTGTACCGTCAGGCTGTATCTGCCCATAAGACGGTGGAAGGGCCAAATGGAGAGCTGTTTTTCTTCTCCAAGGAAAATTTCAGCAATGGATCCATCGGGACGGTGGATGTGACCTATCCTTCCGCGCCGTTGTTTTTGATCTACAACCCGGACCTTCTTAAGGGCATGATCGAGCCGATTTTCTATTACAGTGAAAGCGGTAAATGGGCCAAGCCATTCCCCGCCCATGATGTGGGGACTTATCCTTTGGCCAATGGGCAGACCTATGGGGAAGACATGCCTGTGGAAGAGGCCGGAAATATGTTGTTGCTGACCGGGGCGATTGCCAAGGTAGAAGGCAATGCGGACTATGCCCAGAAACACTGGGAGGTGATGACCACTTGGGTGGAATACCTGGCGAAGGAGGGATTTGACCCTGCCAACCAGCTTTGCACCGATGATTTTGCCGGTCACTTGGCGCACAATGCCAACCTGTCGGTAAAAGCGATATTGGCCATTGCAGCCTATGGGCAGATGGCAGCAACTTTGGGAAAAAGCGAAGCTGCCGAAAAGTATACCGCCATGGCGAAAGACTTTGCCCAGAAGTGGATGGCCAAAGCCGAGGACGGGGATCATTATAGCTTGACTTTTGACAAAAAAGGTACGTGGAGCCAGAAGTACAACCTGGTGTGGAACAAGCTGTTGGATTTGGATATTTTTCCCCAGGAAGTTGCGGAGAAAGAAATTGCCTATTATCTGACCAAGCAAGAAGCTTACGGCTTACCATTGGACAGTAGAAAAACCTACACCAAGTCTGACTGGGTGATCTGGACAGCTGCTATGGCAGACAGTGAGGCCGATGAAAAGGCTTTGATCGAGCCCATGTTCACTTATATCAATAAAACCCCCAATAGAATTCCGGTAAGTGATTGGCACGAGACCACCGATGCCAGCTCCGTAGGTTTCCGGGCCCGGTCCGTCGTAGGCGGGTATTTTATGCCGGTGCTGAAAGATCGGTTATTGGAAGATTGAAAAATTGAAGATTTGAAAGTTGGAAAATTATAAGGTTGAAAAATTGAAGAATAATGAAAGAAGGGGATCGGTTCGGTTTTGTAATAAAAGGGGACGCTGATCCGGATTTGCAATCTGGATCTCCCTCTCGATCTTGTACCTTCTTCTCAAGACCCGAGGCTGGTCCGGATTTGTAATCAGGACTTATGGATCATGTACCATTTTCTCAATACTCAATACTCATGACTCAAGACTCAAGACTAAAAAAATGATAAACCCTTTATTTAAAACCCTAACCAAAGTGGCACTGCTTGCCTCCCTTTTTTCCTGTAAAGAAGGGCAGCAGGACGCTGCTCAAATTTCCTTTGTGGAGCGTATTGACACAAGCCAGACCAATGCGCATTATGTTAGCAACCGGGCCCCTTTAAAACCAAGTGCTTTGGTAAAACTTCCTGTCGGGGCGGTGAAGCCCGAAGGTTTTCTGAAGGAATATCTGATCAGGCAGAAGAATGGATTGACAGGTCATCTTGGGGAGATCAGCGCCTGGCTGCAGAAGGAAGACAATGCCTGGCTCAGCAAGGAAGGCGAAGGGCAGTGGGGCTGGGAAGAAGTTCCCTATTGGCTAAAAGGCTATGCCCATATCGGCTACCTGCTGGAAGATGAGGCCATGATTAAGGAAGCCAAAATCTGGTTGGAAGGCACCATAAACAGCCAGCGGGCCGATGGGAATTTTGGGCCCAGACACTTCGATGGTGACAACCAGGATTTTTGGGCCAATATGATCATGCTTTATTGCCTGCAGTCTTATTATGAAAATTCTCAGGATGAGCGGGTGATTGATTTGATGACCGATTATTTTAAGTACGAGTTGAGTGTGCCGGATGAAAACTTCCTTACCGGGTATTGGCAGAAGTTGAGGGGCGGCGATAACCTGCATAGCGTCTATTGGCTGTACAACAGGACCGGGGATGAATTTTTGCTTGAACTGGCAGAAAAAATCCATAGAAACACTTCTGACTGGATCGGGCGGCAGCATGACCTGAAGGATATCCATAATTATTATGAGGTCCGTGATGGCGGGGAAGTGCCCAATTGGTATCGCAACCAGATCGATTGGCACAATGTCAATCATGCCCAGGCATTTAGGGAGCCCGCCCAATATGCCCTGCTTTCCCACGATGAGGGGCATCTGAAAGCCACTTATGAAAATTTTGAAATTATCAGGGAACATTTTGGACAGGTACCGGGGGGAATGTTCGGAAGTGATGAAAATGCCCGTCCGGGATATGCCGATCCGCGCCAGGGAATAGAAACCTGCGGAATCGTGGAGCAGATGAACTCTGATGAACACCTGTTGAGGGTAACAGGAGACCCCTTTTGGGCCGATCATGCGGAGGAGGTAGCCTATAATATTTATCCAGCGGCTGTAATGCCTGACTTCAAGTCATTGCATTATATCACTTCTCCAAATATGGTATTGTTGGACGCGGAGAACCATGCGCCAGGCATCGCCAATAGTGGCCCTTTCTTGATGATGAATCCTTTCAGCTCCCGATGCTGTCAGCACAACCACTCCCAGGGATGGCCTTATTTGGTGGAAAATTTATGGATGGCCACACCCGACAATGGGTTGGTAGCTGTCATCTACGGTCCCAGTGAGGTGAAGGCAAAAGTGGGAGAGGGAGAAGAAATCCACATAAAGGAACAAACCCATTATCCATTCAGAGAAAGCCTGAACTTTACCCTGGAAACCAAAAATCCGGTGAATTTTCCATTGTACCTTAGAATACCTGCCTGGACGAAGGGAGCTTCAGTAAGCATCAATGGTAAAGAAGTCAAGGCTGATATTTCTAAAGCCGGGTTTGTGAAAATAGCAAGGGAATGGCACAGTGGGGACCAAATAGCCTTGACCTTACCGATGGACATCACAGTGGATACATGGGAAAAGAACAGCAATAGCTTCAGTGTAAACCGGGGCCCGCTTACTTATTCACTGAAGATCGGGGAGGATTATATCAAAAGGGAAAGTAATGAAACGGCCATTTGGGATTCAAAGTGGCAGGAAGGCGTGGATACCCAAAAGTGGCCATCCTGGGAAGTGCATCCGACTTCGGACTGGAATTATTCCTTGGTCTTGGATAAGGAGCATCCTGAAAATTCGCTGGAGGTGGTATTGCGAGAATGGCCCTCGTCTGAATTTCCATTTACCCCTGAATCGGTTCCTTTGCTTATAAAGGCGAAGGGTAAGAAAATCCCTTCTTGGGGTATGGATGAGCATGGATTGGTGGGCGAACTGAAGGATTTGCCCAAGCATTCGGATGAACCGGAGCAAGCCGTGGAGCTTATTCCCATGGGAGCGGCCAGACTTCGTATCAGTGCATTTCCAGAGTTGAAATAGTAACCAAAATAAATCATGATTGTAAGCAATTATGCCAGCAGCCTCAAAATTCACAAAGTGTTTCCCGCAGAACTCGCAGATCAACGCAGATGCTTTGTGATTGATTTTGCAGCATCTCAGAGCGTACTTTTATGATAGTAGTCCAATGGTATAAAGCGTATAGTCAAAAACTAAACATAAATCACTATGAAAAAATCAATGTTGCTGGGTGCAGGCCTGCTGTTGGCCCAATCATTTGCCTGGGCGCAAAACGGTGGAGGCTGGGCACCCGCTGAAGGAAAGATCATGACCGAATGGGCAGAGGAGGTGAATCCCGCAAATGTCCATCAGGAGTATCCCAGACCTCAAATGGTCAGGGAGGATAACTGGCAAAACCTTAACGGACTTTGGCAGTATCAAATCCAGGAAAAAGGAGCTGACAAACCTGCTGAATATGCCGGTGAGATTTTGGTACCTTTTGCGGTGGAGTCCGCCCTTTCGGGCGTAGGGAAGACGGTAGGCAAAGAGCAGGAGCTATGGTATAAAACTACCTTTGATGCCAGGAAATCGGGTAGTGAACGTGTCCTGTTACATTTCGGAGCCGTGGATTGGGAAACCGAAGTTTTTGTCAATGGCCAATCCGTCGGTAAGCATCAGGGCGGTTACACCCCTTTTTCATTTGATATTACCGATGCGCTGAAAGGAAGAAAGGACAATGAGTTGGTGGTAAGGGTATGGGACCCGACCGACCAGGGCCCCCAGCCAAGGGGGAAGCAGGTGAACAATCCCCATGGGATTTGGTATACGCCCGTGACCGGAATTTGGCAAACGGTATGGACTGAAAATGTTCCTGCCAGCCATATCGTATCTACCAAGAACACTCCAGACGTGGATGCGGGTACGCTGACTGTAAAAGCAGAAGTGGCCGGGGCTCAAAGTGGGCAAATGATCCGGGTAAAAGCACTGTCCAATGGCCAAGTGGTAGCAGAAGAGAAGGTGAAGGTAGGAGATCCAGCGGTTCTGAGCATTGAAAATGCAAAGCTTTGGGAGCCGGGCAAACCATTTCTATATGACCTTGAAGTGAGCTTGGTGAAAGGCAACCGCGTGGTGGATGAGATTGATGGTTATGCGGCCATGCGAAAAGTAAGCATGGAACTGGATGAAGATGGCGTACAGCGCATGTTGGTAAATGATAAGTTTGTCTTCCAATACGGTCCTTTGGATCAGGGATGGTGGCCTGATGGTTTGTATACTGCCCCTAGCGATGAGGCGCTGGTATTTGACATCATCAAAACCCAGGAAATGGGCTTCAACATGATCCGTAAGCACGTGAAGGTAGAGCCGGCCAGATGGTATTACCACTGCGATAAAATGGGGATGTTGGTGTGGCAGGATATGCCAAGCGGTGACCATGGCAACCAGTGGAACCCTAGACCGGGGATAATCGGAGTAGGTACCGAAAGGCAAAGAAGTCCAGAATCAGAAGCCATTTTCAAAGCAGAATGGAAAGAAATCATGGATGATTTTCACAATTTTCCTTCCATCATTGTATGGGTTCCGTTCAATGAGGCTTGGGGACAATTTAAGACAGAAGAAATCGTAAAATGGACCGTGGCCTATGACCCTAGCCGCCTGGTGAACGGGGCCAGTGGGGGTAATTTCTTCCCAGTTGGGCAGATCATTGACCTGCACCATTATCCGGAACCGGCCATGCCAAATCCTAAGTTTTTTGGCAAGGATATGGTCATTACTTTGGGTGAGTTTGGCGGATTGGGCCTGCCTGTGGAGGGCCATACCTGGCAGGATAAAAACAACTGGGGCTATCAAAGTTTCAAAACGGTAAAAGACCTGGAAAACCGCTATGCTGAAATGATGGAAAGCTTGGTGAAATTGATCCCTCAGGGACTGTCAGCTGCGGTCTACACCCAGACTACAGATGTGGAAGTAGAGACCAACGGTCTGATGACTTATGACAGAAAAGTCATCAAACTGACCCCGGAATTTCTGAAGAAAGTCCATGAGAAGCTGTACCAAGCCAAATAAAATGAAGCTTGGCTAATCAAAAATGGAAAGGCCTTCAAAATATATTGGAGGCCTTTTTGTCGCTCCCTTTTAAACCCAAAACCAATGATGCATTCGACAAGAAAGGTCCTGCTTCTGATATCGATGATGCTTATGGTCCAAATGGTCTATGGGCAGAAGCAAGCCAGAAACCAACATTATATTACCAATCAATCACCGCTTATCGCCCAGCCTTACACCGCATTGCCTCTGGGGAAAATCCAGGCCCGGGGCTGGTTAAGGACCATGCTGGAGCGACAGCGGGATGGATTAAGTGGTAGGCTTGATGAGGTGTATGAGGTCGTTTGTGGGCCGAATAACGGCTGGTTGGGAGGCACGGGCGACAGTTGGGAAAGAGGTCCCTACTGGATTGATGGCCTGGTGCCCCTTGCCTATATTCTGGATGATGAAGACCTAAAAGGCAAAGCTCAAAAGTGGATGGACTGGTCATTGGAAAACCAGCGGGAAAATGGCTATTTCGGGCCTTTCCCTTTTGATGAATCCAAGGACGATTACATCCCGGGTACCCAACAAGACAACAGTGAAGACTGGTGGCCCAAGATGGTGATGCTAAAAGCACTGCAACAATACTATTCTGCCACTGAGGACGAGCGGGTACTGGATCTGATGACCCGGTATTTTAAGTACCAGCACCAAATGCTCGGTAGCTATCCTTTGGGCCATTTTTCCTGGTGGGCCAATAGGCGAGGGGCCGATAACCTTCAAGTGGTTTATTGGCTTTACAATATTACCGGTGATCAATTTTTGTTGGAACTGGGAGATACCTTGCACCAACAAACCTTTGATTGGGCGGGGACTTTTTACGGTGATCAGTTGTTGCAATCCAACCCACATGCTTCTTTCCACTGTGTCAATGTTGCCCAAGGGCTAAAAGCTCCCGTGATTCATTATCAGAAGAGCAAGGAGGCCAGGGATTTGGAGGCCCCTTTGGTCGGACTGCAAAAACTCCAAGCCAACCATGGTTTTGCCAACGGAATGTATGGAGGGGATGAAGGGCTGCATGGCAATGATCCCACCCAGGGTTCCGAGCTTTGCTCCGCGGTGGAACTTATGTATTCCTTGGAAAGCATGTTGCCGATCAGTGGTAACCCGTATTATGCGGATTATTTGGAGAAGGTAGCTTTCAATGTACTGCCCACACAGCATACCGACGATTTCAATCAAAAGCAGTATTTCCAACAGGCGAATCAGATCAAGATCAACCACGAATACCGGAACTTTTATGATGAACATGGAGGAAGCAATACAGTTTATGGTGTGTTGACGGGCTATCCATGTTGCTTATCCAATATGCACCAGGGCTGGCCTAAGTTGGTCCAAAACCTTTATTATGCCACTAGTGATAATGGGCTGGCGGCCTTGGTCTTTGCCCCCTCTGAAGTGGATGTGACGGTGGCTGATGGGGTCAACTTACATTTGGAAGCCAACACCCAATATCCATTTGAGGAAGAAATCCAGTTCGAATTCCATCCGGAGAAAACTGTCCAGTTCAGCTTTCACCTTAGGGTCCCTGCTTGGTGCGAATCCCCTGAACTCATGGTCAATGGAGAAAAACAATCCTTTCAGGTGGAAAAGGGAATCATCAAGATTAATCGCCTTTGGAAAGAGGGAGATGTGGTGCAGTATAAATTGCCCATGAAAGTCTCTACTTCCAGATGGTATGAAAAGTCTGTGGCCATAGAAAGAGGGCCCTTACTTTATGCGCTTAAAATTAAGGAAGACTGGAGAGAGGTGAAAAATGAGCATTGGCCCAACAGTTTTTTGGAGGTCTTTCCCGCCTCTTCCTGGAACTATGGCATCCAAAAGAAGACCTTGGATGAAATGGATTTCAATTTTGAAAAGATCAAAGATGTAAAAGGTTATCCCTGGAACCTGGAAAATGCACCATCCAAAATCCTGACCAAAGGAAAGGTGGTGCCTTTTTGGAGGGAGTACAATGGTAACCACGGTAAAATCCCTGTGGCCACCCATCCCAACAGGGAGTTAGGAACGGAGGAGGAAGTGATCGAACTGGTGCCTTATGGTTGCACGACCTTAAGAATATCCCAGTTTCCGGTCGTGGATGTAGCCGTATGGTAGGGCATATATGAAGGACGAATAAATTTAAATCTTATAAAAATGAAGCAGAAAATTAAGTTGTTCCAGTTTTTGGTATTAGGCCTGGTGATGGCCTGTGGCACCAAGGGTGAAAAGGCAGAAGGCAGCCAAGAAAGTCCCCAGGTGGAAGAAAAAGTTAGCGGTAGAGCCAGTAATTTTCAAGATACAGTGGATGGCAAGCCGGTTTCCCTATATACTTTATCCAAAGGGGATATGAAGGTGGAAATTACCAATTTCGGTGCAAGGATTGTTTCTTTGGAAGTTCCGGGCAAAGACGGCCAGGCGGTAGATGTGGTGCTTGGTTATAATACCCTGGAAGAATACCTTGGCCCTAAGGGTACCTATCATGGGGCCATAATCGGCAGGTATGGAAACAGGATAGCCAAGGGAAAGTTTAGCCTGGATGGACAGGAGTATGAGCTTCCCGTCAATAATGGAGAAAACCATTTGCACGGAGGGCCTAAGGGCTTTCACAATGTGGTTTGGGAAGTAGAAAAGGTGGATGAAAGTAGCCTTACTTTGAATTACCTTTCTGAAGATGGAGAGCAAGGCTATCCCGGAAATCTGCAAGTACAGGTAAAATACGCATTGACAGAGGATAGGGGGATTGCCATAGATTATTGGGCAAAGACCGATGAAAGGACCCCGGTGAATTTGACCAATCATGCCTTCTTCAACCTTAGTGGGGAAGGGGAGGAGACCATCAATGACCATGTCCTGAAGGTCAATGCCGATCATTATGTGCCTGTGGATGAAGGCTTGATACCTTTGGGAGAGATTGCCAAAGTGGAGGGGACTCCCTTTGACTTTAGACAAGGCAAGGCCATAGGCGAGGAGCTGGAAGTGGCAAATGAGCAGCTGAAATTTGGAGGGGGCTATGACCATAATTTTGTGATCAAGACCCGTCATGATGGTCAAATGGCAAAGTTGGCAGAAGTGGTTTCACCAAAGTCGGGAATCAAAATGGAGATCATTTCCCAGGAACCGGGTTTACAGTTTTACGGGGGGAATTTTATGGATGGCACCGAAGTGGGCAAATCCGGTAAAGCCCATGTCTACAGGGGTTGCATGGCCTTGGAAACGCAGCATTTTCCGGATAGTCCCAACCAAGCCAATTTCCCTTCAACTGTCCTAAGCCCGGGGGAGATTTATAAAACCAAAACGGTATATAAGTTTTCTGTGGAGAAGTAAAT
The DNA here is from genome assembly GCF_054777495.1 of Echinicola sediminis. Lineage (NCBI taxonomy): Bacteria > Pseudomonadati > Bacteroidota > Cytophagia > Cytophagales > Cyclobacteriaceae > Echinicola > Echinicola sediminis. The sequence continues at coordinate 25,202 of NZ_BAAHAP010000075.1, forward strand.
ATAGTTTAAGAGATATTGGGTTTAACAATTATATGTATTGAAGCATGATCGTGTAGATAAAAAAAAGGGTTCTATATGGATTACTATGAGTAGACAAATTTAAGTTATTAAGAAGATCTAAATGACTTGATGTTCAAAGAGGCCCTGTACCGATATTCTTATGGATCAGGCAAGGTTTAATTGATAATTAATTTCATATTTTCTGTTATCCCGGACTAGAGCAAAGATTCGGTTAATTAGTTTTGCCCGCACCGCATTAATGACCGTCATTTTATT